>CAJPFL010000123.1 GCA_905339315.1 Rhodocyclaceae bacterium | reverse complement strand
GCCCGCGCCGCAGGGCGAACATGCCGAAGCCGATGTAGGCCAGCAGGCCCAGCACCTTGGCCGTCACCCAGCCGTGCACGAAGGGATACTGCTGCTGCACGACCGACAGGCCGATCGCGGCCAGCAACAGCAGGGTGTCGTTGACGTGCGGCAGCACCCGCACCCACAGCCGGTCGAGCAGCGGCGAGTCGGTCAGCATCCAGACGCCGCGCAGGAAGAAGCCGGTGACGGAAAGCACCACGCAGGTGACGTGAAGGTGCTTCAGCAGCAGGTAGGTGTTCATGGAAAGGCGATGTTAACCTGACTGTCCGTCCGCGCGGCGCTGCAGATAGACCGGCGCGAACCTGGCGTACCAGGCGCCGAACACCGCCAGCCAGCCGAGCGCGGCCAGGAAGGACAGGCTCGCCGCGCCCGGCAGGAGGACGAATTCCGCCACGACGCGCAGCACGGCCACGCCCTGCATGCCCCAGAACATCAGCCAGGTGGCGTTGTCCGCGTTCAGCGGGCGGCCCGAGTGCCCGAGCGTGACGCGCGTCACCATGCCGATCACGGCGGAGGCGAAGAAGCCGAGCGTCAGCGCATGCAGCGGCGCCAGGCCGAGCGAGCCGGCGCCCGTCAGCAGCAGCAGGCTGTGCGCGGCATGCAGCGCCAGGCTCACGCCCAGCCAGAGGAAAGCGACGTGCAGCACCGCCAGCAGCCGCACCGCGAGGCAGCGGCGCAGCTGCCAGGCCCACGACAGCCAGAGGGCTGCCAGCGCCGCTGGCAGGTCGGCGAGCCAGGTCCATTGCGGCAGCCCGGCCACCTCGAGCACGCCATGCACGGCGTAGCCGGCCAGCAGCAGGTGCAGCAGCCACAGCGGCCGCACGACGCGGTATTGCGGGATCACCGCGCTGGAGAAGAACGGCAGCATGCGGTGGCACAGCGCCGTGAACACCGGCAGCAGGAAGAACCATGGCGCGCCCTTCACGGCAAGCTGCGCCAGCCAGGCCGGCCCGCCGGCGGCGAAGGCGAGGAACGCCGCCAGCAGCAGCGCCCCGAAAGTCAGCCCCGCCACCACGGCGACGATGTGCGTCCGCTCGTTGCCCGGCGTGCGCGCCACGCGCCACAGCGTCGGCAGGCCGGCGCACCAGCCCGCCAGCACGATGGCCAGCGCCGGCAGCAGCAGTAGCCGCTGCCACATCGCCGCATAAAAACCCAGCCAGCCGACGCCCATCAGGGCAAAGGCCGCCAGGTAGGAGGCCTGGCCCACCGGCGCCGCGGCCTGCCAGCGCGGCCCGGCCGTCATGACGAAGCCGAAGATGAAGAAGGGAAAGAAGCCGAAGCTCATCAGCGCCGCGTGAATCCACGGCGACGGCAGCGGCCAGCCCGGCAACGCGTGCAGGCCGGCATAGCGGGCCGACAGGTCGAAGGCCCACCACAGCATGGCCAGCAAACCCTGCGTCGCCCCGGCGAGGAACATCACGCGATGCGGCGCGTGGAAGAATAGCGGAAGCCCCTGCAGCCTCATCGCCGCCCGCCCCGCCAGCTCGCCCGAAGCGGGCTTTCCATGTTATGTTTCAAGCGCCGCGTCCCCGTCAGAGCCGGTAAGGATCTCAGAATGCATAACGACAAGCTCGACATCGCTCAAATTCTCCGCAGAATCCCCCTGTTCCAGGAGCTCAGCCAGGAACAGATCGAGCATCTCGCCGCACAGACGCGCGAAAAGCGCCTGCACAAGGGCGAGATGCTGTTCCAGAAGGGCGACCAGCCGCGCGGCTTCTACGCCCTCGTCTACGGCCAGATGAAGCTCGCCTTTCCCTCGGCCGCCGGCAACGAGAAGGTGGTCGAGATCCTCGGCCCGCAGCAGAGCTTCGGCGAGGCGGTGATGTTCATGGACCGCCCCTACCCCGTCTTCGCCGAATCGCTCGCCGACTCGCTGCTGCTGCACATCGCCCGCCAGGCCGTCTTCGAGATGCTCGAGACCGACGCCTCCTTCGCCCGCCGCATGCTGGCCGGCCTCGCGCTGCGCCTGCACGGGCTGATCCGCGACGTCGAATCCTATTCGCTGCGCTCCAGCACGCAGCGCGTCATCGGCTTCCTGCTGCAGCGCACCGATCACGGCGAGGACGAGTCGCGCGACGTCGAGATCGACCTGCCGACCAGCAAGCAGGTCATCGCCTCGCGGCTGAACCTGACGCCGGAAACCCTGTCGCGCATCTTCCACGACCTGGCCGCCGCCAAGCTGATCTCCGTGCATGGCAAGCATGTCACGGTGCATGGCCTGAAGCTGCTGCGCGAATACGAACCCTGATCAGCCGGTTTTCTCAGCGGCGAGCCGCTCTTCCAGTTCGCGGCTGAAGCGGGCGAAGTTGCGCGTCGCCACGACCAGGTTCCACTCCAGCCAGATGCAGGAGGCGATCAGCGCCGCGCCGCCGGGATATACCAGCAGCGGCAGCGGCACCGCCCCCAGCAGCAACAGCAGCGCCGCCAGATGCAGGCGGAACTGCATCATCATGCGCGGCTCGGAAATCATCTGGCGCATGTTCGGCACCACCAGGCCGGGCTTGCCGATCCGTTGCAGATGCAGCCAGTTGAGGAAGGGCATGATCTTGTAGAGCATGCCGCTGATCACCGGCATGAACACCCCCACCATCAGCAGCACGCCGAGCAGGAAGGGCGTGCCGGCGTGGTCCTCGGCGCCGGGATTCAGCTGCTGCAGTATCACCGCAAATGCCGCCACGACGAGGCACGCCATCGCCAGGCGCCAGAACAGCAGGGTCGGCTCGGTCACCTTGCGCCGGCGCTGGCCCTGCAGGCGCAGCGTCACCCCGGCGAACACCACCGCCAGCAGCGCCGCGGCGCAGGCCAGGGCGACCTGCAGCGCGTCCGGGCGCTGCAGCGGCAGCCAGGTGATCGACCAGGCCGCCAGCAGGCAGAACAGGGTCACCGAGAAGCTGCGCGCCAGCCACTGCGGATAGGGCGGCGTCAGCTGGAACATCGGCACCACCAGATAGGCGACGCCGGCCACCAGCAGCAGGCTCCAGCCGCCCAGGCCCCAGGCCGCATGCACGTGGGTGATCTCGGTCAGCGGCAGCGCCAGCTGCCAGCCGAAGCTGCTCGCCAGGACGGCGCCGAGGGTAATCGTCACGATCAGCCCGCACACCGCGATGCGCAAGGCGATGATGGTCGGCCCCTGCGCCGGCGTGCGGAACAGGGCGACGAGGACGATCAGCGCGAAGGCGCCCAGCGAGACCGTCATGAAGGGCACGGCGATCTGGAAGAACAGCGCCTGCTCGCCGAGGAAGCCGGCCACCAGGAGCAGCGTGCCGACGGTCAGGCCGGCATGGGTGAACTGCGTGACGCGGCGCGGTTGCCAGATGTTGGCGCCCGCTGCCACCGGCAGCATCTGCAGCAGCGCGCCGCACATCGCCTGCAGCATGAAGCCGACCGCGATCAGATGCGTCAGCGCCAGGGCGACGGAGGTCCAGCGCGAAGCCAGCGCCGCCGGCCCCTGCCAGAGCAGCAGCAGGCCGGCCGCCATGCCGAACAGCGGCGCGGTGAGGAAGAAGCGGAACGGCACCGAGATCGGCGGTGCCTGTTCGAAGGACAGGCCGGGTTGCATGCGGCTGCGCCCCTCAGGCCTTCCGGATGCGGACTTCTACGGTGCCGTCGGGCCGGGTCTGCGAGCGGTGCGTGTAGCCGTTCTGCTTGAGGATGCCGTACAGCGGCTGCGGCTCGCAGTACAGCAGCAGCAGCAGTTCCTCGCCGTCCGGCAGGGTGTCGAGAGCGGTGAGGGTCAGCTCCATCGGCTCCGGCGGCATCAGCCCGCGGCCGTCGATCACCCTGTCCTCGGCCATGTCGAATCCGCCTAGGCGCCGAGGCCGGCGGTGACGCGGGACTGGAGCTCGCCGTCCTGGCCGATGGCCTGGTCGATCATCGGATAGAGAATGTTCTCCTCCTTCATGTTGTGCTGCTGCATCATGATGAGGAGCGTCTCGGCGGCGCCGCCGAAACCGTCCGCGTTCTTCTGCGCCAGGGCGTCGTCCATCTGCCGCAGCAGGTCGCGCATCTGCACGTGCTCGCTGCGCATCACCTGGGTCGGCCCGCCGGTCATCCCGGTGCGCTCCTCGAAGGCCGGGAAAAGCACTTCTTCCTCGACGCCGAAATGCGCCAGCATCTCGGTGCGAAATTTCCCGTAGGTCGTCGCGCAGGCCGCCCAGTCGCCCTTGCGGGCGGCGTCCTCCGCATCGGCGAAATCGTCATCGCACAACTTGTGATGATGTTGCATGGCGCTGGTGATGCCACTCATTCCTGTGTCTCCTTGGGTCTTGCCTGTGGTGCGATTTTCCTTGTTCGGCATGCCGTCGGGCCTTGACGGTTGTCAAGAACGGATGCAGGGATAAACCCTCTTGATAAGAGGGCGGCGGCAGCCGGGGGAAAGTCAGCCCCTGCGCAACGGCGGCTTCAGGTTTCCAGCACGTAGGTGCCCGGTGCGTCGGCCAGATTCGGATAGTGCTTCGTCGCCGCCGGCCGGGCGTCGACCAGCGGGCCGGCCTGCGGCTTGAGCCAGGCCATCCAGTCCTCCCACCAGCTGCCGGCATGCTCCTCGGCGCGCGCCTGCCATTGCTGGAAGCGGTCGCGCCGGTGCGCCACGCCGACATGGTAGCTGCGCTTGGGCGGCGTCACCGGCGGATTGACGATGCCGAGGATGTGGCCGGAGGAGGACAGCACGAAGCGCTTCTCCGCCGGCACGTGGTTGCAGATGCGGAAGCACTGCTGCCAGGGCGCGATGTGGTCGTCCTCGGCGGTGACGGCGTACAGCGGCTGGCGGATGCGGCCGAGGTCGATCTGCTGGCCGCCGAGGGTAAGCGCGTCGCCGCGGACGAGGTTGTTTTTCAAGTATAGCTCGCGCAGGTACCAGGCGTGCATGGCGAACGGCATGCGCGTCGTGTCCATGTTCCAGTAGAGCACGTCGAAGGGCGGCGGCGCCTCGCCGTAGAGGTAGCCGTGCACGACGTACTGCCAGATCAGGCTGTTCGAGCGCAGCAGGCGGAAGGCGGCGGCCATCTCCTTGCCGTCGAGGAAACCCTTGCCCTGCATGGCCTGGGTGAGCCAGCGCACGCTGCCCTCGTCGATGAAGACCTCGATGTCGCCCGGCCGGCTGAAATCGACCAGCGTCGTGAGCAGCGTCCAGTGCGCCACCGGCACCTTGTCGGGATCGCCGTACTTGCGGTTGGCCCAGGCCATCCAGGTCGACAGCGCCGTGCCGCCGATGCAGTAGCCGACGGCATGCACCTGCTCCACGCCGGCGAAGCCGCGCGCCGCCTCGATGGCTGCGCTGACGCCCTCGACGAGGTAGTCCTCGAAGGTGACGTCGCGCATCTCCGGCGTCGGATTCTTCCAGCTGGTGATGAACACCGAGAAGCCCTGGTCGGTCAGGTACTTCACCAGGCTCTTCTTCGGGTTCAGGTCGAGGATGTAGAACTTGTTGATCCACGGCGTGACGATGACGACGGGCATGGCGTGCACCTTGTCCGTCGTCGGCGCATAGTGGATGACCTCCAGCAGGCGGTTTCGGAACACCACCGCACCGGGCGTCGTCGCCAGGTTTTTGCCGACGGTGAAGTCCTCCGGCCGCGTCATGCGGACGTTGCCGGCCTTGAGGTCCTCGAGGAAGTTGTGCATGCCGCGCACCAGGCTCTCGCCGTTGGTCTCGGCGGCCTTGGCCATGGCGATCGGGTTGGTCAGCAGGAAATTCGTCGGCGCCATGGCGTTCAGCCATTTCCGCCACCAGAAGGCGGCGCG
>CAJPFL010000122.1 GCA_905339315.1 Rhodocyclaceae bacterium | reverse complement strand
CTGGCAGCCCTTCAGCACCCATAGCGAAATGATGCCGGCGGTCTTGTCGGCGCGGGCCTTGCGCGCCAGCGACAGCGGCGTGCGTCCGCCGGCCGATTTGGCATCGACATCGGCGCCGGCTTCAAGCAGCAGGCGCGCATGCTCCGGCTTGTCCGTGTAGGCGGCCATGTGCAGCGGCGTGAGATCCTCCTTGTCGCGCGCGCGCGCGTCGGCGCCGGCCGCCAGCAACGCCTTCAGCGGGCCAATGTCCGGGTTCGTCGCCGCCAGGTGCAACGGCGTGGCGCCCATCGGGTTGCGTGCATCGCGCATGGCCGGGTCGGCCTTGAGGATCCTCTCGACCTCGGCCGCCTTGCCCAGGCGGGCGGCATCGTGGATGGGCAGCTCGTTGGCGCCGAGGGTGATCTGCGCCTGAACCACCGGCGCCGCAGCAAAAGTCAGCCCGTACAGCACGGCGGCAAAATGTCGGCACAGGGTCATGCGTCTCTCCGTTGTGGTTTCCAGCGCCGCAACAGCAGCGAATTGCTCACCACCGAGACCGAACTCATGGCCATCGCCGCGCCGGCGATCACCGGGTTGAGCATGCCCAGCGCGGCGAGCGGGATGCCGAGCACGTTGTAGATGAAGGCGAAGAACAGGTTCTGGCGGATCTTCGCCAGCGTCGCCCGCGAGAGATCGATGGCGTCGGCGACCGACAGCAGGTCGCTCCTCATCAGCGTCACGTCGGCCGCTTCCAGCGCCACGTCGGAACCGCCGCCGATGGCGAAGGAGACGTCCGCCGCTGCCAGCGCCGGCGCGTCGTTGATGCCGTCGCCGACCATGCCGACGGGTTTGCCGCCGGACTTGAGTTTCGCCACGGTCGCGGCCTTGTCCTGCGGCAGCACTTCCGCCTCGAAGCGGTCGATGCCGGCCTCGCGCGCGATCGCTGCCGCCGTGGTCCGGTTGTCGCCGGTCAGCATGACCACCTCGACACCCTGCGCCTTCAGCAGCGCGACGGCCTCGCGCGAGGTCGGCCGCAGGCGGTCGGCGACGCCGATCAGGCCGAGAAAAGTCAGTCCGCGCGACACGGCGACGACGCTCTTGCCGCCGTTCGCCAGCGGCGCCAGCAGCGCTTCCGGCACCGCCACGCCGTGCTCGGCAAGGAAGGCCGGCGAACCGAGCGCATAGTCCTCGCCATCGAGTGAGGCAGTCAGGCCCTTGCCCGGCACGGCGCGCAGCCCGGCCGGCTGCGCCAGTGCGATGCCCTGATCGCGCGCCCGCGCGACGATGGCCTCGGCCAGCGGGTGCGTGGCGCCCTGCTCCAGGCTGGCGGCAATGCGCAGCAGATCGGCCGCAGCGATGCCGCCATCGGCAACAAGGTCGGTCACCTCCGGCTTGCCCTGCGTCAGCGTGCCGGTCTTGTCCACCACGATCACCCCGACGTTCTTCGCCAGTTCCAGCGCCTCGGCATTCTTGACGAGGATGCCGGCAGCAGCGCCGCGCCCGGTGCCGACCATGATCGCCGTCGGCGTCGCCAGGCCGAGCGCGCAGGGGCAGGCGATCACCAGCACCGCCACGGCATTCACCAGGGCATTCGTGAAGTCGCCGGTAAACAGCCACCAGCCGGCGAAGGCGACGAGCGCGATGGCTGTCACCACCGGCACAAAAATGGCGGAAATCCGGTCGGCCAGGCGCTGCACCGGCGCCTTCGAGCCCTGCGCCTGCTCGACCATGCGGATGATGCCGGCAAGCAGCGTGTGGCTGCCGACGCCGGTGGCGCGGCACTGGATCAGTCCCTCGCCGTTGACCGTAGCGGCATACACCTTGTCACCGAGGCCCTTGGCCGCGGGCAGGCTCTCGCCGGTGAGCATGGCTTCATTGACGCTGGAGGCGCCCTCGACGACCTCACCGTCGACCGGCACGCTCTCGCCCGGCCGCACGACGAAGACGTCGCCGGGATTCAGGCTGGCCACCGGCACCTCGACGAGTTCGCCGTCGCGCAGGATGCGCGCGGTCTGCGGCTGCAGGCGGATCAGCGCCTCGATGGCGGCGGAAGTCTTGGCCTTGGCGCGCGCCTCCAGCAGTTTCCCCATCAGCACCAGGGTGATGACGGCGGCAGAAGCCTCGAAGTAGACGTGCTGATGGTGCAGGTCGGCCGCGGTCACCACCGCGCTGAAGGCCCAGGCCATCGAGGTGCCGAGCGCCACCAGCACGTCCATGTTGCCCGCGCCGCCGCGCAGCGCATTGAAGGCGCCGACGTAGAAGCGCCAGCCGATCCAGAACTGCACCGGCGTGGCGAGCGCGAACTGCAGCCAGCGCGGCAGGATGTCCTGGTGCTCGCCGGTGAACATCGCTCCCATCTGCGCCACCAGCGGCAGCGTCAGGACGACGGAAATCCAGAAGCGCTTCAGCTCGGCACGGTAGGCGGCGGCCTTGCGTTCCTTCTCGGCGGCACGCGTGTCGAGGCCGGACTCGCGCGCGTCGTAGCCGGCGCGGCGCACGGCGGCGATCAGGGATTCCGCGTCGGCCTGGCCCGGCACGAAGCGGATGTTCGCCTTCTCGCTGGCGAAATTGACGTTGGCCTCGACGCCGGGCAGCTTGTTCAGCACCGCCTCGATGCGCGTCGCGCAGGCGGCGCAGGTCATGCCGGAGAGCGACAGGTCGAGCGACTGCGGCGGCACCTTGAAGCCGGCCTTTTCGATGGTCGCGACGAGCTGCGGCGCGCTCACCGCGCCGGCATCGAATTCGACGCGGGCGCGCTCGCTGGCGAAATTCACCGCCGCCGAGACGCCGGGCAGCTTGTTCAATTGCTTCTCGATGCGGGCGGCGCAGGCGGCGCAGGTCATGCCCTCGATGGGCAGGTCGACCGCGTGACGGGATTCGGGCGCGTTCATGCCTTCATTCTAGACTGCGCAGACGATGCCCTGCCAGAGCCGTCCGCCGAGGGAAGTTGCATTCACCAGACCCCAGGCGCCGAAGCCCAGCACCAGCAGGCCGGCGGCGAGACGCAGCGGACGCCCCTGCAGGACGTCGCGGAAGCGCTTCAGCAGCAGGCCGGCCAGCAGCAGGTTGGGCAAGGTGCCGAGGCCGAAGGCCAGCATCAGCCCGGCGCCGCGCAGGGCGCTGCCGGTGAGCAGGGTCATCGAGAGCACGGAATACACCATGCCGCAGGGCAGGAATCCCCACACCAGGCCGAGGGGATAGGCGCGCGCCGCCGTGGTGGCGGGCAGGAAGCGACGCGTCAGCGGCTGGATGCGCGCCCAGACCTTCTGCCCGCCGCGCTCGAGGAAAGTCAGTCCCTGCGGCACGCCGATCAGGTACAGGCCGAGGGCGATCAGCATCAGGTTGGCCAGCACGTACAGCGCCAGCTGCACCGGCAGGGCGTCGTTGAGCAGCAGGCCGGCCTGGCCCACCGCGCCGAGCAGCGCGCCGGCCAGGGCATAGCTGGAGATGCGGCCGAGGTTGTAGGCAAGGTGCAGCGGCCACTGCGGGCGGCCGTGCGGCATGTTCACCGTCAGCGCGCCGACGATGCCGCCGCACATGCCGGCGCAATGCACGCCGCCGAGCAGGCCGACCAGGAAAACGGCGATGTAACCGGATTCAGGCAAGAGGGGAACCTTCCATTGCCGCCCGGATCGCGGCCGGTGGGCCGCTCCCGCAGGCGTCAGATGACCTTCGAGTAGCGCGCCCGCTCGCGGTCGGCGCGGAGATAGCGGTCGAACACCATGGCGATGGCGCGCACCAGCATGCGGCCGCGCGGCTGCACGCTGATCCACTTCTCGTCGAGCTTGAGCAGGCCGCCCTTCTCCATCTCGCGCAGGTCGGCGATCTCGGCGGCGAAGTAGCGCTTGAAGTCGATCAGGTGGGCGACTTCCAGCGCCTCGATGGAGACCTCGAAGTGGCACATCAGGGCCTGGATGATGGAACGGCGCAGCAGGTCGTCCGGCGTCAGCTCGATGCCGCGCATCACCGGCAGCACGCCGTTGTCGAGGCGGTCGTAGTAGTCGTCGAGCGTCTTGACGTTCTGGCAGTAGCTGGGGCCGACCATGCTGATCGAGGAGATGCCGAAGGACATCATGTCGCACTCGGCGTGCGTCGAGTAGCCCTGGAAGTTGCGGTGCAGCCGGCCCTGGCGCTGGGCCACGGCGAGTTCGTCGTCGGGCTTGGCGAAGTGGTCCATGCCGATGTAGACGTAACCGGCCTCGGTCAGCCGACGGATGGCCAGCTGCAGGATCTGCAGCTTGGCGTCGGCCGTCGGCAGCTCGGCCTCGGCGATGCGCCGCTGCGGCTTGAACAGGCTCGGCAGGTGGGCGTAGTTGTAGATCGAGAGGCGGTCGGGCGAGAGGCGAATGACCTCTTCGAGCGTGCGGTTGAAGCTGATGACGTTCTGCTTCGGCAGGCCGTAGATGAGGTCGACGGAAATCGACTTGAAGCCGTTGGCGCGCGCCGCGCGCAGCACGCTTTCCGTCTCCTCGATGCTCTGCACGCGGTTGACCGCCTCCTGCACCGCCAGGTCGAAGTCCTGCACGCCGAGGCTCATGCGGTTGAAGCCCAGTTCGCCGAGCAGCGCCACCGTCGCCTCATCGACCTTGCGCGGGTCGACCTCGATGGAATACTCGCCGTTGGGCTGCAGGCGGAAATGCTCGCGGATCGAACCCATCAGCTGGCGCATCTCGTCGTGCGAGAGGAAGGTCGGCGTGCCGCCGCCCCAGTGCAGCTGCACCACGTCGTGGCTGCCTTCCAGGTAGCCGGACTGCAGGGCCAGCTCCTTGCCCAGGTATTTCAGGTACTTGGCGGAACGGCCGTGGTCCTTGGTGATGATCTTGTTGCAGGCGCAGTAGTAGCAGATGGTGTTGCAGAAGGGGATGTGCACGTATAATGAAAGCGGCCTGCTGATGCCGCCGACCGTGCGCTTTCCCAGCCAGAGCCGGTAGGCGTCGGCATCGAAGGCTTCGACGAAGCGGTCAGCCGTCGGGTACGATGTGTAACGGGGTCCGTTCACATCGAACCGGCGGATGAGCTGCGGGTCGAAAATCAGATCCTGAAAAGTCGCGTTCATGTAGTACTGCAGCCGCACTGCGGGACGATGGGGAAGATGCCGGATCGTCGCGTATATCGTATTGACATGGATCAAAGCGACAAACCAACAGAGAGAGAAAGCG
>CAJPFL010000121.1 GCA_905339315.1 Rhodocyclaceae bacterium | reverse complement strand
CGGCCTCGACCACTACCAGGCAGGCCGCATGGGCGACCCGCCGGCGGTGAGCCTCGCCGCGCGCCTGCGCGAACTGAAGCTGCCGGCCGGCCGCCTGAAGACCGGCACGCCGCCGCGCCTCGACGGCCGCAGCATCGATTTCTCGGTGATGGCGGTGCAGCCCGGTGACGACCCGGTGCCGGTGTTCTCCTTTCTCGGCGATGCCGCCCAGCATCCACGGCAATTGCCCTGCTGGATCACTCATACCAACCGTCAAACGCACGACATCATCCGCGGCGGGCTGGACAGATCGCCGATGTTTACGGGCGTTATCGAAGGAGTGGGCCCTCGCTACTGCCCCTCCATCGAAGACAAGATCCACCGCTTCGCCGACAAGTCCAGCCACCAGATCTTCCTCGAACCGGAAGGCCTGACGACGCATGAAATCTATCCGAACGGGATTTCGACGAGCCTGCCGTTCGACGTCCAGCTGGCCCTGGTGCACTCCATTCCGGGCCTGGAAAACGCCCACATCCTGCGGCCCGGCTACGCCATCGAGTACGACTACTTCGATCCGCGCGGTCTGCAGTCTTCGCTGCAGACGAAGGCCATCCGCGGCCTGTTCTTCGCCGGCCAGATCAACGGCACCACCGGTTACGAGGAAGCCGCCGCGCAGGGCCTGCTCGCCGGACTCAACGCCGCGCTCTTCTCCAAAGGCGAGGCGCCGTGGTGCCCGCGCCGCGACGAGGCCTATCTCGGCGTGCTGGCCGACGACCTCATCACGCGCGGCGTCTCCGAGCCCTATCGCATGTTTACCAGCCGCGCCGAATACCGCCTCAGCCTGCGCGAGGACAATGCCGACCTGCGCCTGACCGAGGCCGGCCGCCGCCTCGGCCTCGTCGACGACGCGCGCTGGGACGCCTTCAGCCGCAAGCGCGACGCCATCGCGCGCGAACAGGAGCGGCTGAAGACCACCTGGGTGAATCCGAAGACCGTTGATGCCGCGAATGCCGAGCGCGTGCTCGGCAAGCCGCTCGAGCACGAATACAACCTGGCAGAACTGCTGCGCCGGCCGGACGTGAACTACGCCAGTTTGATGACCCTACCGGGCGCGGGCGAGCCGATCGCGGATGCGCAAGCCATCGAGCAGCTGGAGATCCAGTCAAAGTACCAGGGCTACATCGACCGCCAGGCCGAGGAAATCGCCAATAGTCGCGAGCAGGAAGACACACCGCTGCCGGGCGACCTCGACTACCGTACGGTGCGCGGTCTCTCGATCGAGGCGCAACAGAAGCTCAACCAGAACAAACCGGAAACCCTCGGCCAGGCTTCGCGGATGCAAGGCATCACTCCTGCCGCCATTTCGCTGCTGCTGGTGCATCTCAAGCGGCGCGGATCCCCGGTTCGCGAAGGCCGCAAGCGCGCATGACGTCTGAAGAACAACTGGCGCGCGGCCTCGCTGCGCTGGGCCTGGATTTGCCGCCGTCGGCGCAGGAAAGGCTGCTCGCCTTCGCCGCGCTGCTGGGCAAGTGGAACAGGGTGTACAACCTCACCGCGCTGCGCGACGAGACGCAGGTGATCAGCCACCACCTGCTGGATTCGCTGGCCGTGCTGCCGCACCTGGGTGATGCGAAGCGGCTGGCCGACATCGGCAGCGGTGGCGGCCTGCCGGGCATCCCGCTCGCCATCGCGCGTCCGCAACTGCCGGTGGCGCTGGTGGAGAGCAACCAGAAAAAATCGGCGTTCGAACAACAGGCGAAGATCGAACTGGGCCTCGCCAACGTCTCGGTGCACTGCGAGCGGGCCGAGGCCTGGCAGCCGGAGGAAAAATGCGACGTGGTGATCTCGCGCGCCTTTTCCGATCTGGCCGAGTTCGTCAAGCTGACCGGCCATCTGCTCGCCGAGGGCGGCGTGCTGCTGGCCATGAAGGGGGTGCACCCCTACGAGGAAATCGCTCAGCTGCCGGCCGGCTGGCGCGTGGCGGAAGTCATCCCGTTGCATGTGCCGGGAGTGGAGGGCGCGCGCCACCTGGTGCGCGTGGAACGCGGATAACGGGTAAATAACATGTCGCATATTTTCGCAGTCGCCAACCAGAAGGGCGGGGTCGGCAAGACCACCACCACCGTGAACCTCGCCGCGGCACTCGCCGCCCAGGGCCAGCGCGTGCTGCTGGTCGACCTCGATCCGCAGGGCAACGCCACCATGGGCAGCGGCGTGGACAAGCGCGCGCTGAAGACTTCGGTCTACCACGTCCTGCTCGGCCTGGCCTCGCTGACTGAAGCGCGCCAGGCCTCCGAAGCCGGCAAGTACGACACCCTGCCGGCCAACCGCGACCTCGCCGGCGCCGAAGTGGAAATGGTCGACCTCGACAACCGCGAAACACGTCTCAAGCATGCGCTGGCGCTGCACGACAAGGATTACGATTTCGTCCTCATCGACTGCCCGCCTTCGCTCAGCATGCTGACGCTGAACGGCCTGTGCGCCGCCAACGGCGTAATCATCCCGATGCAGTGCGAGTACTACGCGCTGGAAGGCCTTTCCGACCTGGTGAACACCATCAAGAAGGTGCACGCCAACCTCAACCCGGATCTGAAAATCATCGGCCTGCTGCGCGTCATGTTCGACACGCGCAGCACGCTGTCAAACCAGGTCAGCGCGCAACTGGAGCAGCATTTCGGCGACAAGGTGTTCAAATCCATCGTGCCGCGCAACGTGCGCCTGGCCGAAGCGCCGAGCTACGGCGTGCCCGGCGTGCTTTTCGACCGTGCCGCCAAGGGCGCGCAGGCCTACCTGGCCTTCGCCGCCGAGATGATCGATCGCGTCAAGACGTTTTAGTTACGGCATAACCTGAAGGTTAGCCTTCACTGAAACTTCGTTTTAGGGAGAAACAGAATATGGCAGCCAAACCGAAAGGCCTCGGCCGCGGGCTCGATGCCCTGCTGGCCGGCAACAGCAGCGAACCGCAACGGCAGGAAACCCTGCGCGTCGACTACCTCCAGCCCGGCAAGTACCAGCCGCGCACGCACATGGACCAGGAATCGTTGAACGAACTGGCCGCCTCCATCAAGGCGCAGGGCGTGATGCAGCCGATCCTGGTGCGCCCGGTCGACGGCGGCCGCTACGAGATCATCGCCGGCGAGCGGCGCTGGCGCGCGTCGCAACTGGCCGGCCTGCACGAGGTGCCGGTGCTGGTGCGCGACATTCCCGACGATTCCGCGCTCGCCATGTCGCTCATCGAAAACATCCAGCGCGAGGACTTGAATCCCCTGGAAGAGGCGATGGGCATCCAGCGCCTCATCGACGAATTCGGCATGACGCACCAGCAGGCGGCGGATTCCGTCGGCCGCTCGCGCCCCGCCGCGAGCAACCTGCTGCGCCTGTTGCATCTGGCCAAGCCGGTGCAGGACCTGCTCATGGCCGGCGAGATCGACATGGGCCACGCCCGCGCCCTGCTGCCGCTGGCCAAGGCCAGCCAGGTGCAGCTTGCCCACCGCATTTCCGCCAAGGGCTATTCGGTGCGTGAGGCCGAGCGCATGGTGCAGCACGAGCTCAGCCCACCCAAGAAGAAAAGCGCCCCGAAGAAGGAAGACCGCGACGTCGCCCGCCTCGAAGAAGAACTCGCCGATGCGCTCGGCGCCCAGGTGAAGATCAGAATGGGCGCCAAGGGCGACGGTCAGATCGCCATCGGCTTCTCCAGTCTCGACCAGCTCGACGGCATCCTCGAGAAGCTGCGCTAGTTTTTCTCCGCCGCCTCTGCCACTTTTGGCGGCGTCGGCGCGAAGTAGCTGGCGGCGATCACCAGCAGCGCCACGCCGAGCAGCGACACCGTGCGGCCCAGGGTGTTCACGTGGGCCGTGTCCACCAGCATCAGCTTCAGGCCGACCACGCCGAGCAGGCCGAAGCCGGCGAACCACAACGTGCGCAATCCGCGGCGCGTGGCGTGGATCATCAGGCCGAGGGCGAGCAGGGTCCACAGGATCGACCAGCTCGCCTGCAGCGCCACCGAGTCGACCAGCCGGTCCCAGACGAAGGGCACGCCCAGCCAGTGGTGCACAGTGCGCGCTGCGCCGGCGCTGACCCAGGCAAAAGCCAGCCCCCCCAGCACGGCGAAGAGGGGCCCCTTCGCGCGGGACTGCTCGCGCACCCAGATGAACAGTGTGGCCAGGACGAACACCTGGCCGAGATCGAGCGGGTTGAGCAGGGGAATGAACTTCCAACCGCCGGCTGCGCCGGTGTAGTCGGCGTTGAGCACTAGCGTCCATGCCGCGAGCGCCAGCACCACCGGACTTGATCCCAGGCTGAGGTAGGCGCTGCGCCGGGTGGCGAGCGGCCAGGTCTGCAGCCGTGCAGCATAGTGCGCCGCGGCGAGCAGCAGCGCCGGCACGACCCCCCAGCCCAGCATGCGCGCGAGGCGGATCTCGGGCAGCCATTCCTTCAGCTGCCAGCTGGCTTCCCAGCCGGAGAGGGCGGCGAGCACGCAGAAGCCCAGCGCATGCCGCAGGTCGAGCCAGAGATTCTCACCATCTTCTTCGTGACGCTTGAGCACGACGAAATGGCCGGCATAAGCCAGCAGCCAGCTGATCCACGCCGCGTCGGCGAAGGGATGGCGCTTGAGGTCGAATACCGCCACGGCACCGAGCGCCAGCACTGCCGGCAGCAGCAGGGCGGCCCAGCGCAACACCCGCCAGTCGAGCCGCTTCCCGGCGAACTCCGCCGCCACCAGCGGCAGCGCGACCAGTGCCAGCGAGGCGGCGAAGCGCCAGGGCCGCTCGACGAAGACGTCGATCTCGTTGAGGCCGGTGCCGTAGAGCCACAGCGCGCTCCACACCAGCATCGCGGCAGACAGGAATTGCGGCGCTGCCTTCGGGTTCAGCCGACTGGCCGCATGGCTGCTGATCAGTCCGGCGACAGCCACCAGCATGCCGCCGACGAAGACGTCGTTGGCGAGCGCGATGACGTGCTTCAGTTCGTCGGCGTGCAGCAGGAAGTAGCCGCCGGCAACGAGTTGCAGCGCCAGCCCGGCCAGCGCGATGCGCAGGCGTTCGCGCTGCGCACCCACCCACGCTGCTGCCGCTCCCTCCAGCGCCCACAGCGCCACCGTCGCGCGCGCGCCGAAGGCGAAGGGCACGGCCAGCGTCAGCAGCGCAGCGCCCACCCAGCGCTGGCTTTCCGCCAGCACCGACAGTTCCTCGCCGCCGCGCCGGGCAACGAGGGTGGCGAGCGCCAGGTAATGCAATCCCGCCAGGCCCGCCGACCAGGCCAGGCCGTATTCGAAGGGCTCGACCAGCGGCACCTGCAGGAAGCCGCAGACCACCGGCGTGCCGAAGATCAGCATGGCGTCGAAGCGATCCACCGCCGCGGTGCCCGGCGCCGCGCGCAGCGCGAATACGATCGGGATCAGGCTGTAGATGAGGAACAGCACGATGAGAAAGGGCTCGGTGGTCGGGAAGTATTCCGGCCGGTAGGACTTCAGGCCCCAGTTCACGCCGATGGCGAAAGTGAGCAGGAAGCCCGCCAGGTTGAGCGAGCGCCACGACCTGAACCAGCTCAGGCCGAAGATGAACAGGTTGAGCAGCGTGAAATACGAGAACAGCACGACGTGGCTGCCGGTGTCGCTGGAGGCGAGGATCGGCGCGAGGAAGGCGCCGATCAGGCCGAGCACCGCCAGCGAACGGCCGTCCTGGAGGGCCGCGAGCAGCATGCCGCCGATGCCCAGCACGACGAAGAAGGCGAAGGCCGTGGTGGTGCCGATCAGCGCATAGCGCGACAGGGCGAAATAGACGACGAGGTAGAGCACCGCCACACCGCCGCCCTGCAGAGCGAAACCGAACATCTCGTGGCCGGCGCGCTTGCGCCAGCCCAGCACGCCCAGCGCCACGCCGAACAGCGCGGCGATGCCGAGGCGCGCTTCCGCCGGCAGCACGCCGAACTCGGCGGCCAGCTTCAGCGCCGAACCGACGCCGAAGATCAGCAGCACCACGCCGATCTTCGCCAGGATGTTGCCGCCGAACAGCAGCTTCGAGAGCCAGCCCGGCTCCTTCGGCGCGGCCGCCTCCACGGTCGCAGCCTCTTCAGTAGAAGTCAGCCGCCGCGGGACGGCGGTTTCTTCCGCTGCGGGCGCTACGCTGGCCTCAGTTGCGTCTTGTACCGTCCCGGGCGGCGACGCTTCGGTCGCCGGGCGTGCCTGCAACTCCTGCAGCCGCTCATAGAGCCAGCGCGTCTTCGCCTCGAGGTCGGCGTAGCGCTGCTCCGAATCGCGCCTGGTCTTGTTCAGCCGCCATTCCAGCAGGACGTAGAAGAAGATCAGCGCAATGAAAAAGCCGAAGACGGTTTCCATTTGTTACTCCTTACCGGGCATTGCCGCGTAATGCTGAAACGATTTCCTGCAACGCTTCCGGCGTGGCCACCTCCGGCGCCACGGGCGCCGCCACCGCCAGGCTGACTTTCGAGAACAGGCCGCGGCGCAGGGGCCGCGTCATCGCCGGGCCGTCCTTGCGCGAGAAGAAACTGCCCCACAGGCCCTTCAGTGCCATCGGCACCACCGGCACCGGCGTGCGCGCGACGATGCGCGTGATGCCCCTCCTGAACGGATACAGCTCGCCCGTGTCGGTGATGCGTCCCTCGGGGAAGATGCCGACCAGGTCGCCGGCTTCGAGCGCCTTTGCCACTTCCTCGTAGGCCTTTTCCAGCAGCGCCGGATCTTCCTTCGCCGAAGCGATGGGAATGGCGCGCCCTTCGCGGAAAACGAAATTGATGATCGGCAGTTTGAAGATCCGGTGGTCCATGACGAAACGGATCGGCCGCGGGCAGGCCGCCGCGATGATCAGCGCGTCGACGAAGCTGACGTGATTGCAGACCATCACCGCCGCGCCTTCCTCGGGAATGTGCTCGACCCCCTCCTTCTTAAGGCGGTACACCGAGTGGATCAGCAGCCACACGACGAAGCGCATCAGGAACTCCGGCACCAGCCGGTAGATGTAGAGCGCGACGACGGCGTTCATCAGCGCCGTCACGAGCAGCAGCTGCGGGATGGACACGCCGGCGGTGAACAGGCCGATGGCGATGCCGGCCGCGGCGACCATGAACAGCGCGTTGAGGATGTTGTTGCCGGCGATGATGCGCGAGCGGTGCGACGGTTCCGAGCGGATCTGGATCAGCGCATACAGCGGCACGATGTAGAAGCCGCCGAAGAGGCCGATCAAAAACAGGTCAGCGAGGATGCGCCAGTGCCCGGCGTCGCGCACGAAGGCCGCCAGCGCCATCGGCTCGTGCTGGAGGTGCGCCGCCAGTGCGAAGTAGAGGTCGATGCCGAACAGCGTCAGGCCGATCGAGCCGAACGGCACCAGACCGATCTCCACCTTGCGACCTGACAGGCGCTCGCACAGGAGCGAGCCGATGCCGATGCCGATCGAGAACACGATCAGCAGCAGCGTCACCACCGACTCCTGGCCGGAGAGGATGTCCTTCGACAGGTTGGGGAACTGCGTGATGAAGATCGAGCCGTAGAACCAGAACCAGGAGATGCCCAGCACCGACAGGAACACCGTGCGGTTGCCGCGCATGAACTGGAAGTTGCGCCAGGTCTCGGTGAACGGGTTCCAGTTGATCTTCAGTTCAGGGGCGGCCGCCGGCGCGAGCGGGATCAGGCGCGAGAGCAGGAAGCCCGTCGCCGAAATGGCCATCGTTACGACCGCTGCGGCCGTGACACCCCAGCCCTCCTGCGCCACCAGCCAGCCGCCCAGCATCATGCCCACCAGGATCGCCACCGAGGTGCCCATCTCGACCATGCCGTTGCCGCCGACGAGCTCGGACTCTTTCAGGTGCTGGGGCAGGATGGCGTACTTCACCGGCCCGAACAGCGCCGACTGGATGCCGCCGAGGAAAAGAGCGGCGAACAGCAGCGGCAGGCTGTGCAGGAAGAAGCCCGCCGCGCCGAGCGCCATGCAGGCGAACTCGATTGCCACCGTGATGCTGATCAGGCGCGACTTCTCGTACTTGTCGGCCAGCTGGCCGGCGGTGGCCGAGAACAGGAAGAAGGGCAGCACGAACAGCGCCTGCGCCAGGTTCTGCAGGATGTCCGTCGACATCGTCGTGTAGCGGGCGGTGGAGTAGGTCAGCAGGATCACCAGCGCCTGCTTGAAGACGTTGTCGTTGAGCGCGCCGAGGAACTGCACGCCGAAGAAGGGCGCGAAACGTTTTTCCTTCAAAAGGCCGAACTGATTGCTCATGCGGATTTCTTCTCAAAGAATCGCCGTGTCTCGAAGACTGACTTTGCGAAACGCTTGCCCTTGAATGACAGGTGGCGCTTCAGAACGAAGTCGAACAGCAGCGGGTTGTGCTTGCGGATTTCCGTGAGCACCGGCACCGCCGCTTCGGGGATCAGGCCGAGTTGCACCATATAAGTAACGGAAAACAGCGGCATCACCCCGGGCAGGGGGTAGTCCGAGCCGTTGTGCAGGCGCGCGTGCCAGTCCTCGCGCGCGAGCACCGCCTCCAGCACCGGGCCGGCGCGATTCAGCTGCGTCATGGCGGAGATGTCGCCGTTCAGCTTCGGGCCATACACCGGATCGTCCATCAGGCGGGCGAACAGGTCGAAGCTGTCGACGTAGGGGCCGTTCTCGCCCTGGTCGAGGTCGCGGTCCTGGCCCATCGAGGCGCAGTGGGCGACCACTGCGCGCACGCCATGGTCGAGCGCCCGGCGCAGCAGCAGCGGGTTGCCGAAGTGCTGGGTGTTGCCGCCGTGCACCGCACGTTCCTCGCCGGCGTGGCTGATCAGCGGCAGGCCGAGCTTCGCCAGCGCTTCGAAAAACCGGTCGCACAAGGGCGATGCCGGATTCATGCCCTGCGCCGCCGGCAGCCACTTGATGGCGCGGGCGCCGTCGGCCGCCGCGCGTTCCAGCGCCTCGACGCAATCCCGGCGGTAGGGGTGGATCGAGGCCACCCACTCGAAATACTGCGGATGCCTGCGCGCAACGTCTCGCGCGTAATCGTTCGGCACGTGGAACGAGCTGTTGTCGCGATCGGCGCTGCCGTCCTCGCGGTGGTGCCAGTCGAAGGCGAACAGCATCAGCTTCGCACCCGGCCGCATGCCCTCCAGCAGGTTGTGCATGCGCTCGATGTAGCTCTGGTCGACCCGGCCGGGTGCGTCGTGGGCGCAGCCGGCGTTGAGGAAGAACAGCCGTTGCGCGTACTGGATAGGGCTCACCATCGATTCCAGCGCCGGGTTGAGCCAGATGCCGCTGCCCGAATCGCCGGTGCCGACGAGGTGGGCATGGCAGTCCCAGACCCGGGTCGGGTCCAGCCCCTCCCAGGCCGCCCGTACCAGTTCGTGATCGGCCACTTCGCGCGGAAGCGCCGCCAGGCAAGGATTCATCAATCCATGTTCGGGCCAGTAGCGCCAGGCGGCGAGTCCGGCGAGACCCAAACCGGCAGTGCCGGCGGCGAGCAGGAAGCGGCGGCGGTTCATGCGTTGCTTTCCAGGTAGTCGAGGACGTTGCTCAGCACTTCCCGCAGGAAGTCCTTGCTGATCCAGAAATAAACCTCCTTGCCTTCCTTGCGGCTCCCAAGTACCCCGGCCTCGCGCAGGATCTTCAGGTGGTGCGAGACGGCGGAGCGGGAAAGCGTCGAAACTTCGGCGATCTGGCCGACATTCAGACGTTCGCCGGGTTCGAACGTCAGCAGGATGCGCTGCCGGTGCTCGTCGCCGAGCGCGGTAAACACCTTGGACATGTGCGCCCAGGCAGGCGGGATGGCGCGGGAATAATCGGGATTCATGTCGAAGAATTTAGTTATTTGGTTATATCTTGTCAAGGACAAAATATGCTGCGACGCACCAAAACTCCGATTCAAGCGATGTTGTTGATAACTGGCGCATTAGTCGGCCCACATACCAGCAACCATGCGGTTTTCGGGTTTGACAGATCTTTTATAAGACTATAAAATCCGCCGTCTTTGTAAGCGGCGGCCGTATTGCGCAGCGCAAATTTTGCAGCGCGCAAAAAAGGCCGCCGAGGTGGTGAAGCCGGCATGCTGATGTTCCGGGCGGTTCTTCTGCAAGCGGTCGCGACCCTGGTGGTGGCGGCAATCGCGGGGCTGCTG
>CAJPFL010000120.1 GCA_905339315.1 Rhodocyclaceae bacterium | reverse complement strand
GAGGAAATGGTCGGGCTGGCGCGCCGCGTCGGCGGCAAGATCGCCGACATGCGCTTCGTCTTCGGCGGGCGCGAAGTCCAGCTTACCGCCAGCCTCGGCATCGCCCTTTACCCGACGCATGCCACCAGCAGCGAGGAAATCATCGCCCGCGCCGACTCCGCCATGTACCAGGCCAAGCTGAGCGGCAAGAACCGCTGGGCGGTTTTCGGCAGCGCGAAGCTGCACTGAAAACGGTAGAATATCCGCCGTTAGCCCGCCGCCGCGGGCGTCTTGGACACGAAAGGAATTGCAATGGGCCGCATGGTGAAATGCGTCAAGCTGGGCCGGGAAGCCGAGGGCATGGATTTTCCGCCCATCCCCGGCGAGCTGGGCAAGCGCATTTTCGAGAATGTTTCGAAGGAAGCCTGGCAGGGCTGGATCAAGTTCCAGACCATGCTGATCAACGAGAACCGCCTCAGCCTGGCCGATGCCAAGGCGCGCAAATACCTTGCCGAGCAGATGGAGAAGCATTTCTTCGGCGCCGGCGCCGACCAGGTGCAGGGTTACGTGCCGCCGAAGTCCTGATCCTTGCCGGAGGCGTAAAAAAGCCGCGCCATGTGCGCGGCTTTTTTATTTCAGGAAAAGTCAGTCTCTGCGATACGGCGGTCAGCTTCGTATCAGCGTCTTCACCCCGTCCGCCCCGGCCAGCAGGGCGACGTCCGCGCCGCGCAGGGCGAAGAGGCCGTTGGTGACGACGCCGACGATGGCGTTGATGCGGGTTTCCAGCGCCTTCGGGTCGGTGATGGCGAGGCCCTTGACGTCGAGGATGAGGTTGCCGTTGTCGGTGGTGAAGCCGGCGCGCAGCACCGGCTCGCCGCCGAGCTTGGCCAACTCGCGCGCGACGTGGGCGCGGGCCATCGGGATGACTTCCACCGGCAGGGGGAACTTGCCCATCACCTGCACCAGCTTCGAGGCGTCGGCAATGCAGACGAACTTCCGCGCCACGGCGGCGACGATCTTCTCGCGCGTCAGCGCGCCGCCGCCGCCCTTGATCATGGCCATGGAGGGATCGATCTCGTCGGCGCCGTCGACGTAGACCGGCATGTCGGTCACGTCGTTGAGGTCGAGCACCTTGATGCCGTGGCCGGCGAGGCGCTTCGCCGTGGCTTCCGAGCTGGCCACGGCCGCCGGGATGCGGTCCTTGATCTTGCCGAGCTCGTCGATGAAGCAGTTGGCCGTCGAGCCTGTGCCGACGCCGATGATGGCGCCGGGCACCACGTAGTCGATGGCGGCGCGCGCCACCGCCTGCTTGAGTTCGTCCTGGGTCATTTTGTGAATTGAAGGTTGTCGTTTGTCGCCGGATTCTACTTCTTCTTCGCCGGCGGCAGGTCCGTACAAGTTCCCTCATACACTTCCGCCGCCATGCCGATGGATTCGCCCAGGGTCGGGTGCGGGTGGATGGTCTTGCCGATGTCCACCGCGTCGGCACCCATCTCGATGGCCAGGGCGATCTCGCCGATCATGTCGCCGGCGTGGGTGCCGACGATGCCGCCGCCGACGATGCGGTGGGTTTCTTCATCGAAGATCAGCTTGGTGAAGCCCTCGTCGCGGCCGTTGGCAATCGCCCGGCCGGAGGCGGCCCAGGGAAACTTGCCGACGCCGACCTTCATGCCCTGCTTCTTCGCCTCGTCCTCGGTGAGGCCGACCCAGGCGACTTCGGGGTCGGTGTAGGCGACGCCGGGAATCACGCGCGCGTCGAAGAAGGCCTTGTGCCCGGCCGCCGCTTCCGCCGCGACGTGGGCCTCGTGCACCGCCTTGTGCGCCAGCATCGGCTGGCCGACGAGGTCGCCGATGGCGTAGATGTGCGGGACGTTGGTGCGCATCTGCCGGTCGACGGCGATGAAGCCGCGCGCGTCCACCGCCACGCCGGCCTTGTCGGCGCCGATCTTGCTGCCGTTCGGGCTGCGGCCGGCGGACTGCAGGATCATGTCGTACATCTGGGGTTCGGCAGGCGCTTTCTCGCCTTCGAACCAGACCTTCAAGCCTTCCTTCAGCGCCTCGACCTTGACGGTCTTCGTCTTCAGCATCACCTTCTCGAAGCGGCCGGCGTTCTTCTTCTCCCACACCTTGACCAGGTCGCGGTCGGGGCCCTGCATCAGGCCGTCGAGCATCTCGACGACATCCACTTTCGCGCCGAGCGTTGAGTACACCGTCGCCATCTCCAGGCCGATGATGCCGCCGCCGATCACCAGCAGGCGTTTCGGCACGAAGCGCAGTTCCAGCGCGCCGGTGGAGTCGACGATGCGCGGATCGTCGGGGATGAAGGGCAGGCGCACGGCGCTGCTGCCGGCGGCGATGATGCATTTCTGGAAGCGGATCACCTTCTTGCCGCCGGCCTTCTCCTGGCCCTCGCCCTGGGTGAGTTCGAC
>CAJPFL010000119.1 GCA_905339315.1 Rhodocyclaceae bacterium | reverse complement strand
TGGTCATGCCGGCGATGGCGGCCTTGGCGGCGCTGTAGTTGATCTGGCCGATGGTGCCGAGCAGGCCCGCCGTCGAGGTGACGTTGATGATGCGGCCGGACTTGCGCTCGATCATGCCGTTCACCACCGCCTGCAGGCAGTAGAAGCTGCCGTTCATGTGCACGTCGATCACCTGCTGCCACTGCTCCTGCGTCATCTTGTGCAGCATGGCGGTGCGCGTGATGCCGGCGTTGTTCACCAGGATGTCGACGCGGCCCCATTCGGCGGCGACCGCGGAAGCCATCCTGTCCACCGATTCGCGCTCGGCGACGTTGCAGGCAAAGCCCTTCGCCGCTCCGCCGGATTGGCGGATGCCCGCGGCGACGGCGTCTGCCGCCTCGGCATTCATGTCGACCACCGCGACCTTCGCGCCCTCGCGCGCATAGGCCTGTGCGATGGCGGCGCCGATGCCCTGGCCGGCGCCGGTGACGATGGCGACCTTGTCCTTCAGCAGCATGGTGTGATTCCTCTCAAGCTTTCTCTCCGTTTTGCTTTTTCGTCTGGAAATCCCTCAACGCCTGCTCGAACTCCGCCTGCATCTGCGGCGTCACCTCGGCGCCGCACTCGTAGCAGGTGTTGCTCATGCGGTCGAACCAGCGGCAGCCGCACTGCTCGCAGGCCAGCTCCGGGGCGCCGGACGGGTTGAAGAAGATCACCGGCAGGCTCCGAGGAAGGCCAGGCCCAGCGTGTCGAGGAATTCCTCGTAGCCGGCGTCCTGCAGCTCGTACTTCGTGCGCATGACGAAGAACATGATGTTGCCGGCGCGGATCTGCCGCTTCATCAGAGACAGCGTGTCGTCGCCGATGTTGTTGCGCAGCTTGTCGAGCGCCTCGTCGTCGGCGACGAACAGCAGGTCGACTTTCGCATCCTGGAAGCCGCGGTAGGGCACGCGTTCGGCACGCATGCCGCCGGTCGTGACTTCCCAGCGCAGCATCTCGCCGGCGCCCTCGGCCGCCATCAGCCCGGCGACATGCTTGCCCGGCTGGATGCCGGAGCCTTCCTTCGGCACGATCGCCACGCTCGAGCCCGGCACCATCTCGGTGAACAGTTCCTCGTGGCGGCCCAGCATGGCCTGCCACTCGTCGAGTTCGCCGAAAACGCTTGTCGTTGCTGCGCTCATGTCAGTGCTTCGGAAACACCAGTCCAAGGTCCTCGACGAACTCAACCAGCCCGGCTGCTTCCAGTTCGTCCATGGTTTTCAGCATATACGGATGCAGGCGGCCTTGCCGGACCAATGCGGGCAGGGGCGCCCAGCCGCCTTCGCGCAGGGCCGCCAGCGCCGCATCGTCCGCCACCAGCAGGACGGCCACGTCGTCGCCGGCCGCTCCGTTATACTCGCGGAGGTCGGCCCGGCAACCCTCGGCGTCGCGGCGCCAGAGGAGCAGGGTGCCGCAGCGCGCGGCGAAATCCTCACGCCGCAGCAGGCCGATCGAGGCGGTCGACATCGGCATGCCTTCGCGATCCAGCATGGATTGCCAGCCTGCACGATTGAAGAATCCGTCTCGCATAGAAGCCCATGACACCAAGTCAGGTAACAGTCGGTTATATAGCATGATAAGATCAAAAACTGCAACGTACTGCATCAAGAAATCGATAAATGCACAATAATGCAGAATATTTGGCAAGGAAAATGCGATGAAGCCGGCCACGGGGATTGACCTGTCGGCGGTGCTGAGCCGTTCCCGCCCGGCTCTGGCGCGGGCCATCACCCTGCTGGAAAACGACCGTCCGGGTGCGGCGGAACTGATGGCCGAACTGGCGCCGCGCTGCGGCCACGCCCACGTCGTCGGCATCACCGGGGCGCCGGGCGCCGGCAAGTCCACCCTGATCAACGCCCTCATCGGGGAATTCACGAAACGCGGGCGCAGCGTCGCCGTCGTTGCGGTCGATCCCTCCAGCCCGATCAGCGGCGGCTCCATACTCGGCGACCGCCTGCGCATGGACGAGCACGGCAATCGCGACGACGTCTTCATCCGCTCGGTGTCCTCGCGCGGCCACCTCGGCGGCCTGTCGAAGACCACCGGCCGCGTCATCGATGTCTTCGACGCCGTCGGCTACGACGTGGTGATCGTCGAGACGGTCGGCGCCGGCCAGTCGGAAGTGGAGATCCGCCACTTCGCCGACAGCAACATCGTCGTCTGCCCGCCCGGGCTGGGCGACGAGGTGCAGGCCATCAAGGCCGGCATCCTCGAGATCGCCGACCTGCTGGTGGT
>CAJPFL010000118.1 GCA_905339315.1 Rhodocyclaceae bacterium | reverse complement strand
CTCGATGCCCTGATCCACCGGCAGCAGCGACAGATAGCCGCTGCCGGCCAGGCGCCCGTGGTCGAACAGCGCGGCGAGGTTCTTCAGCACCGCCGGCTTGCGGTCGGATTGGGCGACGACGCGGTCGACGAAATCCGCGCCGGGCAGATGCAGCCGGGACTTCGGTATGCCGCGGCATTCGTGCTTGAGGAGCTTCTCGGCCTCGTCGCCGAGGAGTTTGACGATGTCGGTCATGTTGGCCTCCGTGCTTTGTGCAATGTCAATCTTACCACCGCTGCTCAGACAGGCAGGTGACGCTGCAGGAATTCGCCGAATTGATGCACCCATTCGGCGCGCATGAAAATGAAACCGTCGTTGTGTCCGCCGGCCAGTTCGAGCCACTGCCTGGGAACGGCCGCAGCCTCGTACAGCCGGCGGCCATGAGAGACGGGGACGATCTCGTCCCGCGGGCTGTGCGCCACCAGCAGCGGACAGCGCAGTGCCTTCACCGCGGCCAGCGTGTCGTAGCCGTAGCGTGTCAGCAGCCGTGCCGGCAGGAAGGGGTAGAGGTCGGCGGCGAGATCCGGCGCCGAGGTGAAGGCGGAGTGCAGCACCAGCGCCGCCGGATCGACGCGGGCGGCGAGCTGCGCGGCGACGGCACTGCCGAGCGATTCGCCGAAGACGACGATCCGGCCCGGCGGCAGCCGACGGGCCTCGGTCAGGTGGCGCCAGGCTGCTTCGGCGTCGGCGTAGGTACCGGCCTCGGAGGGGCTGCCGCTCGAGGCGCCGTAGCCGCGGTAGTCGACCAGCAGCGCCGACAGGCGCAGCCGCTGGAACATCGGCAGCCAGTCGAGCCGGTGGACGATGCTGCCGGCGTTGCCGTGCAGGAACAATACGGTGGCGCGCGCACCGGGCGCCGGCACGAACCAGCCGTGCAGGGTTTCGCCGTCGGCGGTGGCGATGCGCACTTCCTCGAAGGGCAGCTGCAATTGCGCCGGCGTGGCACGGTCATGGCGGCCCATCTCGGGAAAATAGATGAAGCGCGACTGGAAGACATACAGCAGGGCGGCGAGCGCGGCGTAGCCGAGCACGAGACCGATGAGCAGGGTGCCGAGCAGCCGCATGCGGATCTTTACTTGTCGGCGAGGATTTCCAGGGAAATAGTCAGTTCCTGCGATACAGCGTCGATCGGCCAGGAGAGGGTGATACAGGCCGCCTGCATGATCTTCTCGAAGCCGGCTTCCGACTGCGAGACGGTGTAGTGTGGCCGCGCCTTGATGCCCACCGGCCGGCTGGCGCTGAGCAGCAGGCCGCCGCCGAGCACGCGGTCGTCCAGAGTCAGTCGCTGCGAGGCGGCGAGATCCAGCGCCTGGCCGAAGCCGCAGGGGATGCTGCCGTCGGCGAGGACGTAGCGCCCCGAGTAGCCATCGCAACTGGGCATGGCGAGATTGATCTCGACCGAGAAGCGGCCGCCCGGCACGTTACGCAACCGGTAGGCGACTTGCAGCGTGCGCCCGGCCAGGGTGATAGTCTTCGTCACCTCGCCGCCGTCGAGCGGGGAAGTGAAGACGGCACTCATCAGCGGTGCCTTGAAGGCCTCCGCCGCGTACTGCGGCCAGGCCGTCTCGCCGTCGAGGCGGTGCCAGGCGTCGGCAAACAACCGGCGCGGGCGTGCATCCGGCGCGACGTCGGCCGGGACGATGACATCCTTGAAGGCGACGCGGTCGTGGGCGGAGGCGATGCCCGCCTGTTCGTTGACGGCTTCGGGGGCGGCGTCGAGTTTATGGTAGTAGTGCTCGGCGCGCTGCGTCAGCACATCGCCGAAGTTGTGGGCCAGCCCGTAGGCGTCGAGTTCGCACAGCGCGGCGTGGGCATCGAGCTTTACCACTGCCTGTACATCGGCGTTGCCGAGGAAGACCTCGCGCACGCCGTCGAAATCCGGATCGCCGACGGCCAGCGGCGGGCGCGGCGCCACGGCATCGAGCGCGGCTTCCAGCCGGATGAGGTTGCTGTAGACCTCGCGCCGCAGGTGCGGCAGGTAGAGGCCGCCGAACAGGCCGTGCCAGTAGGCGTCGTTGGCCTGGGCGCGGTAGAGGTGTTCTGTGAGGGCGGCCGTGCGCCCGCTCCCACTGGGATTTCCTTCGGTCACGGGCGGCAGGGCGGCGAGCCGGTCGGACAGGCCGAGCATGCGCTTGTGCATCCAGTTGGATTCCGGGTAGCGCATGAAGAAGTTCTTCCAGATGCCGCCGCGCAAGAAGGGCTTGGTGCGCTCGTAGCGCCCTTCGCGCTTCTCGCGCTCGACCACTTCGTCGTAGACCGCCGCGGCGCGCGCCGGCAGCGTCCATTCGTTCATCTCGATGTACGAGGTGGTCGGCAGGTAGATGATGCCGCGCGTCGTGCTGCGGGCATGGAAAGCGCTATACGTCTCCGTGCGAATGAGACCTGATGCGAGCACGCCCTCGATGAACTGCTCCAGCCAGCCTTTCTCGTACACCCAGGCGTAGGTCTCAGGCCAGATGCCGAACTTCTCGATGTCGTCGAAGTAGACGGCGGCCTGGTGGCCTTCGCGCGCCAGGCTTTCCAGATAGGCGACGGCCTCCGCTGCCGGCGAGAAGGGCAGCCGGTAGCGCAGCTGCTCCGAGATGGGGAAGAGATCGATGGTCCGGCCATCCTCTTCCGTGGTGTAGAAGCCGTCGAGTTCGTCGGCTGCCTTGCCGGTGCAGAGGAAGTGGTAGTCATCCACCGTCACGTACCTCATGCCGCAGTCGGCCAGCGCCGGCACCACGGTGGGGATGTAGACGCGCTCGGTGAGCCAGGCGCCATCGACGCGGGCGCCGAAGCGGCGCTGCAGCTTGTCCGTCAGGGCGTTCAGCTGGCCGATGCGGTCGCGCTGCGGAATCGAGGCCAGCACCGGCTCGCAGTCGCCGGCGCCGAACAGCTCGACCTGGCCGCGCGCCACCATCTCCTTCAGCAGCGCCATGTCCTGCGGGTGCTGCGCCAGCAGCCAGTCGAGCAGCCAGCCGGAGAAATGCGCAGCGAAGCGGAACTGCGGGTAGCGGTGCAGGGTGCGCAGGAAGGGTCGGTAGCAGCGCGCGTGTGCCTCCTCGAGAACCGAGGAGAAGTTGCCGACCGGCTGGTGGGCATGCACGCCGAGGAGGAGCGAAACGGGCTGGGTCATGTTGCTCTCCGCATGGCGCCACCCCCTTCGGGCGAGCCGCCGCCGCTGGACAGCGGCACCGCGAGCTGCGGCGGCTCGGGCAGCCGCAGCAGGCGGTAGAGATGGGCGAGATTGGCGCGGAACAGCGCATCGAAGCTTGCCACTGCCTCGCTCGGGTTGTAGTCGCCGAACCACCAGAACCAGTCAGAGCCTTCGCACACCGCCAGCTGCGCCTCGGCGGCGCGCTGCGCGGCGTCGTCGAGCCGACCGCTGTCCATGACCAGATCATACGCCTGCTTGGCGGCGCAGAGCAGGTCCCAGGCGCGGTTCTTGTCCGGCTCGCCGATCCAGGTGGAGAAGGTGCCGTACACCCAGCTGCCGGCCACCAGGTCAGGCAGTGTTTCCGTGCGTTCGGGATGACGGGCGAGCCAGTCGGAGCAGGTGGTGGTGGTCAGCCAGGCCTGTTCTGCGATCAGTCCGTACAGATCCTCGAAGAAGAAGTAGGCATTGTAGGGATAGTGCTCCCAGGCATTTTCGCCGTCGAGAATGACGCAGACCAGTGGCGTCTCCCCCGCCGGCACCTCGTCGCGGATGCGCGCCAGCTGGTCGACGAAATGCTGGGCGGCATCGCGCCCGTGCCACCTGGCGTACTCGAAGCCGATCAGGTCGGAAAGCTTCTCGTCGCGGAAGAACACGGCGAGGCTGGGTGCCGCTTCGATGCGCCACGGGCGGTAGACCGGGCTCTTCGGCGAATCGGCATGCTTGCGGCGCAGGCTGTTGGCGAGCACGCCCTGGCTCGACGCGGCCCAGCGGCAGCCTTGCGTCGCCAGCTGCTGCAGGAAGGCGCCCGACACCGCGCCTTCGGCCGGCCACATCCCCGCCGGGGCCTGGCCGAAGCGCTTTGCATGGCTGTCGCGCGCCAGGGCAATGTGCCGGTCAATGCGCGAGCGTCCGCCCGGGTAGAAATGAGACTGCGGCAGGGGCAGGTCGGGCTGCGCTTCGTGCGCCGAGGCGAAATCGAGGAGCAGCGGCGCCAGCGGGTGCGTGTCCGGCGTCGTCGACAGCTCGACCTGGCCACGTTCGGCCAGGGCCCGGTAGCGCGGGATGATGCCGCGCAGGGCATCGCCCATCCGCGCCAGCAGCCGCCGCCGGTCGTCGAGCGTGAAGCACTCCCCCTTGGTCATCAGCTCCGCCAGCAGCGGCTGGTGCCGGCGCTCCGTTTCCCCGGTCCATACCAGGTGATACCAGACGAGCACGTCGGCGAAGAAGGTACCCGAGAGATAGCCGGTGGCTTCCCTGCCCTGTCCTTCGAGCAGGCGGTAGAGATTGCGCAGCCGCTCGAAGCGGGGATAGGGCGCAACCATGCGTACATGGTTGCCGGGAAAGCAGGTCGAAAGGATGAGCTGGCGTTCGTCTGCGTCCAGATGATCGAGGGACTCGCGCGCCAGCAGACGCAGCAGGGGATCGCGGAAGTCGCCGGCGTCGAACTGCCGCACGTAGTCCTCGATCTGGTCGAGCAGCACCGGCACGAAGTTGACCACGGCGCGCACCTGCGGATGCCGCTCCAGGTGCGCCGCCATGTCGGTGTAGTCCTTGAGGGCGTGCAGGTAGGTCCACGGCCGGCGGAATTCGCCCGTGGC
>CAJPFL010000117.1 GCA_905339315.1 Rhodocyclaceae bacterium | reverse complement strand
CCGCGATGCCGGCCTCGAAGGCCTGCGCGACCTGCTCAACGACGTCGACTGGGCCGAGCTCGGCTTCGTCTGCGACGGCCGCTTCCTCTTCGCCCAGCGCAGCCTGGCGCAGGCGCTGCTGCCCGAGGACTTTGCCCCTTTCGCGACCCGTGCTCTGGTATAACATCCCCCCATGGTTCCCCGCCTGACGACCGCCCTCACCGGGCCGCTGCTCGACCTGGAAAACACCTTCCTCGACCGCGCCACCGCCATCGAGCAGTGGTTCCGCGCCCAGTGGCAGGAGCACACGCCGCCGTTCTACTGCTCGGTCGACCTGCGCAATGCCGGCTTCAAGCTGGCGCCGGTGGACACCAATCTCTTTCCCGGCGGCTTCAACAACCTCAACCCGGCCTTCCTGCCGCTGTGCGTGCAGGCGGCGATGACGGCCATCGAGAAGATCTGCCCCGACGCGAAGAACCTGCTGCTGATTCCCGAGAGCCACACGCGCAACCAGTTCTACCTGATGAACGTCGCGCGGCTGGCGACGATCCTCAACCGCACCGGCCTCGGCGTGCGCATCGGCACGCTGATCCCGGAGATCACGGCGCCGACGCCGCTCGACCTGCCCGACGGCCAGACGCTGCTGCTGGAACCGCTGAAGCGCCTCGACGGCCGCCTCGGCCTGGAGGGCTTCGATCCCTGCGCCATCCTGCTCAACAACGACCTCTCGGCCGGCGTGCCGGCGATCCTCAGGGACCTGCACGAGCAGACGGTGATCCCGCCGCTGCATGCCGGCTGGCACGTGCGCAGGAAATCCCGTCACTTCGCCGCCTACGACCGCGTCGCCGGCGACTTCGCCCAGGCGATGGGCATCGACCCGTGGCTGATCAACCCCGACTTCGCCGTCTGCGGCAGGATCAATTTCCAGGAGCGCGAGGGCGAGGAATGCCTGGCGTCCAACGTCGACGCGGTGCTGACGCGCGTCAGGGCCAAGTACGCCCAGTACGGCGTCAAGGAAGCGCCGTTCGTCATCGTCAAGGCCGACGCCGGCACCTACGGCATGGGCATCATGACGGTGCGCGACGCGGCGGAAGTGAAAGGCCTCAACCGCAAGCAGCGCAACAAGATGGCGGTGGGCAAGGAAGGCCTGCAGGTCACCGAGGTCATCATCCAGGAGGGCGTGCACACCCACGAGACCATCGAGGGCAACGTCGCCGAGCCGGTGGTGTACATGATCGACCGCTACGTCGTCGGCGGCTTCTACCGCGTCAACACCGAGCGCGGCCGCGACGAGAACCTCAACGCCCCCGGCATGCGCTTCGAGCCGCTGGCCTTCGACTGCGGCTGTTCGATGCCCGACCACAACTGCGCGCCCGACGACGCCCCCAACCGCTT
>CAJPFL010000116.1 GCA_905339315.1 Rhodocyclaceae bacterium | reverse complement strand
CAGCATGCCGAGGAGGGCAGCGTGCAGGGCGTCGTCGACGCCGCCGTGCGCTGCTTCCGCTCCACCGAAGGGAAAAAGTCATGAGCCGCAACAAGCCCGCGCGCATCGGCCTGTCGGCGCGCATCTTCCATCCGGAGCCGGATGCCCAGGGCATCCGCAGCAAGACCCTGCAGGTGCTCGAACAATCGGTGGCGCAGTGGGTGACGGTGCGCGACGTGCTGCTGCTGATGGTGCCCTCGGTGGTGCAGGACGGCATCCTCATGCGCAGCAACATCCGCCTGCGCGACTACGCTGAACATCTCGACGGCCTCATCCTGCAGGGCGGCGCCGACGTCAGCCCGCGCGCCTACGGCGAGGAGCCGCTGCGCCCGGAATGGGCCGGCGACCCGGTGCGCGACGCCTACGAGATGGAGCTGCTGCACGAGTTCATGGAAGCAAAAAAACCCGTGCTCGGCATTTGCCGCGGCATGCAACTGATCAACGTCGCCCTGGGGGGCTCGCTCTTTCAGGATCTGCCGACGCAATGCCCGGGCGCGGTGGCGCACGAGAGCGGCGAATACGACCGAAACGCCCACAGCGTTGCTTTTGCCGAGAACAGTCAACTGGTGCGCTGGTTCGGCGGCGCGGCGGGCGGGCGGGTCGCCTCGATCCACCACCAGGCCATCAATCGGCTCGGCCGCGACCTGGCCATGGAGGCGCACGCGCAGGACGGCGTCGTCGAGGCGATCCGCGGGACGGGCCGCGGCTTCGTATTCGGCGTGCAATGGCATCCCGAGTTCCACCAGCAGGCCGGCATTGAACTGCTCGACTGCGCGCCGATCCTCGAAGCCTTTCTCGCGGCGGCGCGGCCGTAGCGCCACAAAGCGCTTTCCGCGATGCGCCTCGCCGTCTACCGCTGGCTTTCCGAGTTCACCCGGCGCAACACCCTGCTCGCGATACTCGTCGCCTTCGTTGCGGCAACTGCCGCGGTATGGGCCTTCCTCAACGTACAAACAGCGGTCAGGGAGGCGCGCCGTGCCTATCTGGGCGGCCTGCTGGCTACGCAAGCGGAATTGGTCCAGTTCTGGATTGCCGCGAGGAAGGAGGATACTCGGCAATGGGCGGAGGATGCCGAGCTGCGCCGCCTGGTGCGCGAACTGACTGACCGGTCCCGCATCAGGTCGGCGCCGGCGGCGCGGCGCCTGCATGACGAACTCCTGCACCGCCTGGCGCCCGCCCTCGAGGATCGCAACTTGGCGCTGGCCAACCTCGTCGCCCCGGACGGCATCCTGCTGGCCTCCCTGGTGCCGGAGAATACCGGCCGGCGGCTTGCACCCGTCTTCAGGGAGAGGCTGGCGCCGGTTTTCCGCGGAGAACAGGTCTTCATCGGGCCGGTGTTCGAAGCGGATCGCTTCTCCGAGCCGGGCGTGGCTAATCCCGATACGGCCATAGCCTGGGCGACGGCGCCGATACGCAACGATGCCGGGCGGGTGATTGCCGTGCTGTGCCTCGGCCGCTATGCGGCAAAGGGTTTTGCGCGGCGTCTCGAAGTCACCCGTCCGGGCGCCACGGGCGAGGCTTACGTCTTCGATGCTGCCGGCCGGATGTTGTCGAACAGCCGTTTCGAGGACCAGCTCAAAGCACGCGGCCTGCTTGCGGCGGGACAGACTGCGCTGGGCAGGATCATGCTGCACGCGCCGGACGCGGCGCAGAGCATACGCTCCGGCGCGAGCCGGCCGACCGAACTGGTTGCGCAGGCGCTGCAGGCCACAGTGGCCCCCGCCGGCGAGAAGAAAGGCATCCTGCTCACACCCTACCGCAATTACCTGGGCGACACTGTCATCGGCGCCTGGCAATGGCTCGACGAGCATCGGATCGGTGTTGCCGTCGAGATCGGCGAGGCCGAGGCCTATAGGCCGATCGCCATCCTCAACACGCACCTGGCCGTGATGGTGCTGACCCTGGCGGTCGCGGTATTCCTCGGGCCGGCGCTGCCGGGAATCATCTGGCGCAGGGTGGTGCCGGTGAAGGGCGGGCAGACCGTCGGCGCCTACCGGCTGGAACGGAAGATTGGCGAAGGCGGCATGGCCGACGTCTTCCTCGGCACGCACGAGCGCCTGGGCCGGCAGGCTGCGGTGAAAATCCTGAAGAGTGGCCAGCGCGAGGAAATGCAGCTGCGCTTCGAGCGCGAAGCGCGGCTGCTCGCAGCCATCCGGCACCCGGACATCGCGGCCGTCTTCGAGATCGGCAACGTCGAGGATGGACGGCCCTACTACGCAATGGAATATTTCGACGGCGAACCGCTCAACCGGATCGTCGAGCGCGACGGCCCGATGGAAGAATGGCTTGTCTGCCGGGTGCTGATTCATCTGTGCGGGATTCTTCAATATGCTTTCGACCAGGGCGTCGTGCATCGCGATGTCAAGCCGGAAAACGTCCTCCTTTCCATCGATAAGGACGGCATGCCCCGCATCAAGCTGATCGATTTCGGCCTGGCCAAGGCGCTGGAGCCGGCCGGTGAGGACCACCTGACCCAGGAGGTCAGCCTGCTCGGCACGCTGGGCTACCTCGCGCCCGAGCGCATCCGCGACCCGACCGATGCCGACATCCGCGGCGAGGTGTTTGGCGTCGGCGCCATCGGCGCCTTCCTGCTCACCGGCGAGGAATGGCTGCCCAATCTGGAGAGCGCCGTGCCGGAGGAAGCGCCACCGATCGGCGCGCGCCGGCGGCTGGAGACGCCCGGCCTCGAGGCCGTCATCGCCAAGGCGCTGCGCCACCGCAAGTCGGCGCGCTGGGAGAGCTGCCGCGCGCTGGCGGAGGCGCTGGCGGCCTGCTGCGGACGCGCCGCCGTGTCCTGAGGCCTGACTATTGCACGAAGCGCGTTCGCGCCGACTCGGCGATGGCCAGTACGCACGGATGCGTGACGCGGCGCTCGGCCGAGATGGCGTAATACTCGGTACGCGCCTCGGGACTGCGGCCAAGGACCTGCACGCCGTAGGCGGCGACAATCTCTTCCTCGATGATGGTCGGCACCGGGAAGACGCCGACGCCGGCCTGGCCGAAGGCCGTCATCAGGGCGCTGTCGTCGAATTCGCCGACGATCTTCGGCCGGATGCGCGCCTTCTCCAGCCAGCGCATCAGCTTCTGCCGCGAGGACGAGTCTTCGCCCGGCACCAGCAGCGGCAGGCTGGCGAGGCAGGCGGGGAAGACCTCCTTGCAGCGGGCGGCCAGCGGCGGCGAAGCGACGAAGCTCATGCCCGATTCGGCCAGGCGGTGGTTGAAGGCGCGCACGTCGAGCGTCACCGGCAGCGGCGTGTCGGCGATGACCAGGTCGAGGCGGTGCACCGCCAGTTCGGAGAGCAGGCGTTCGAGCCGGCCTTCGCGGCAGACGATGCGCACGGGCTCGCCCAGGGCGACGGCCGGTTCCAGCAGGCGGTAGGCCAGCGATTTCGGCAGCGCGTCGGAAACGCCGACGCGGAACGTCTGCGGGCGTTCCTTCGGATAATGGCGGATCGCCTGCTCGAGCTCGGCGCCGAGGGAGAAGAT
>CAJPFL010000115.1 GCA_905339315.1 Rhodocyclaceae bacterium | reverse complement strand
TACGAGCCACATGACTCGTTCAACTGTTCAACTACTGGAGGATTGGGAAATGCAAGTTTCGAAATCGATCAGGAATCTGGCCGCCGGTCTGGCGATCTCCATGGCTGCCACGGCGGCCGTTGCCGACATGAAGAAGGACATCGTCGATACCGCCGTTTCGGCGGGCAGCTTCAACACCCTCGTCACCGCCGTCCAGGCCGCCGGCCTGGTCGACACCCTGAAGGGCCCGGGCCCGTTCACGGTGTTCGCGCCGACCGACGAGGCCTTCGCCAAGATCCCCAAGGACCAGCTCGACGCCCTGCTGAAGGACAAGGAAAAGCTGCGCGCCGTGCTGACCTACCACGTGGTGCCGGGCGCGGTGATGGCGAAGGACGTCGCCCCGGGCCAGGTGCCCACGGTCCAGGGCCAGCCGCTCAACGTCGCCGTCAAGTACGGCAACGTGATGGTCAACCAGGCCAAGGTGGTGAAGACCGACATCGTCACCAGCAACGGCGTGATCCACGTCATCGACAGCGTCGTGCTGCCGAACTGAACCGTCTCCTCCCCGGATGGCCCCCCGCCATCCACCCTTGCGGGCGGCTCCGGCCGCCCGCTTTTTATTTCAGGCGAACAGCCAGGGCTGGGCGGCCTTGTGCCTGGCCTCGAAGGCCCTGATCTCGTCGGCGTGCTGCAGCGTCAGGCCGATCTCGTCGAGGCCGTTCAGCAGGCAGTGCTTGCGGTGCGGCGTGATGTCGAACTGGAACCACTCGCCGACCGGGTTGCGCACGGTCTGCGTCTCGAGGTCGACGCGCAGCCGGTAACCCTTCTGCGCGGCGCACTCGCGGAACAGCTGGTCGACGATGGCGGCGGAGGCGACGATCGGCAGCACGCCGTTCTTGTAGCAGTTGGAGAAGAAGATGTCGGCGAAGGAAGGCGCGATGACGACGCGGAAGCCGTAGTCCTCGATGGCCCAGGGCGCGTGCTCGCGGCTGGAGCCGCAGCCGAAGTTGTCGCGGGCGAGCAGCACCTGCGCGCCCTGGTAGCGCGGCTGGTTGAGGACGAAGTCCTTCTTCAGCGGGCGCTTGCTGCAGTCCATGCCGGGCTCGCCGACGTCGGCGTAACGCCACTCGTCGAAGAGGTAGGGGCCGAAGCCCGAGCGCTTGATCGACTTGAGGAACTGCTTCGGGATGATGGCGTCGGTGTCAACGTTGGCGCGGTCGAGCGGGCAGACCAGACCGTCGATGTACTTGAAGGGTTTCATGGCGGTTCCTTATTGCTTGCGGATGTCGACGAAGTGGCCGGCGATGGCGGCGGCGGCGGCCATCTCGGGGCTGACCAGATGCGTGCGGCCGCCGGCGCCCTGGCGCCCTTCGAAGTTGCGATTGGAGGTCGAGGCGCAGCGCTCGCCCGGGGCGAGGCGGTCGGCGTTCATGGCCAGGCACATCGAGCAGCCCGGCTCGCGCCACTCGAAGCCGGCGTCGGTGAAGACCTTGTCGAGGCCCTCGGCCTCGGCCTGGCGCTTGACCTGGCCGGAGCCCGGCACCACCAGCACCAGCTTGACGTTCGCCGCCTTCTTCCTGCCTTTCGTGTATTTCGCGGCGGCGCGCAGATCTTCGATGCGCGAGTTGGTGCATGAGCCGATGAAGACCTTGTCGACCTGGATCTCCTGGATCGGCGTGTCGGCCTTGAGGCCCATGTACTGCAGGGCGCGCTCGATGCCGGCGCGCTTCTGCGCATCCTTCTCGTTCGCCGGATTGGGCACGCGGCCGCCGACCGGCAGCACCTGCTCGGGCGAGGTGCCCCAGGTGACCTGCGGCTCGATGGCCGCGGCGTCGAGCTCGACCACGGCGTCGAATTTCGCGTTGGCGTCGGACTGCAGGGTCTTCCACCAGGCGACGGCTTTCTCCCAGTTTTCACCCTTGGGCGCGAACTGGCGGCCCTTGAGGTATTCGAAGGTCTTCTCGTCGGGGGCGACCAGGCCGGCGCGGGCGCCGCCCTCGATGGCCATGTTGCAGAGGGTCATGCGGCCTTCCATGGAAAGATCGCGGATGGCGCTGCCGCCGAACTCGACGGCGTAGCCGGTGCCGCCGGCGGTGCCGATCCTGCCGATGATCGCCAGGGCGATGTCCTTCGCCGTGACGCCGGGACTGACTTTGCCGTCGACCCTGATGAGCATGCGCTTGGAGCGCTTGCCGACGAGGGTCTGCGTGGCCAGCACATGCTCGACTTCGGAGGTGCCGATGCCGAAGGCCAGCGCGCCGAAGGCGCCGTGGGTGGAGGTGTGGCTGTCGCCGCAGACCACGGTCATGCCGGGCAGCGTCGTGCCGTTCTCCGGGCCGATGACGTGGATGATTCCCTGGTTGGCGTGCTTGAAGGGGAAGTACACCAGCGCGCCGAAGTCGCGGATGTTGGCGTCGAGCGTCTCCACCTGCAGGCGCGAGA
>CAJPFL010000114.1 GCA_905339315.1 Rhodocyclaceae bacterium | reverse complement strand
TGTTGCGCAGGTCGGGCATGGCGTGGAAGGCGCGGTAGAGGTACGAGGAACCGTCGACCAGCAGCAGCGTGGGCATAGGGGGTATCAGGGAACAATGAACAACAAGCTTCGCAACGCCGCCAACCCGCAGACCGATGCCGCCTCGCCGACGGCGCGCGAGTCGTGGCGGATGTTCGGCATTATGGCAGAGTTCGTCGAGGCGACCGAGCGCCTGGCGCCGATCCGGCCGGCCGTCTCCATCTTCGGCAGCGCGCGGCTGGGCCCCGATCATCCCTATTATCTTCAGGCCGAAAAGGTGGCGCGGCTGCTCTCGGATGCCGGCTTCTCGGTGATTTCCGGCGGCGGGCCCGGCATCATGGAGGCGGCGAGCAAGGGCGCCTTCCACGGCAGGAGTCCCAGCGTCGGCCTCAACATCCAGCTGCCGCAGGAGCAGCAGAGCAATTCCTACCAGAACATCTCGCTTTCCTTTCGCCACTTCTTCGCGCGCAAGGTGATGTTCGTCAAGTTCGCCGCCGCCTACGTCGTCATGCCGGGCGGCTTTGGCACGCTCGACGAGCTGATGGAGGCGCTGACCCTGATCCAGACCGGCAAGAGCCGGCGCTTCCCGCTGATCCTGATGGACACCGCCTACTGGCAGGGGCTGCTCGACTGGTTCCGCGAACGGCTGGTGGCGGACGGCATGATCGCGGCGGAGGACCTCGAGCTGCTGCAGGTGATCGACGAGCCGGAGCAGGTGGTCGATGCCATCTTCAAGCACTATGAGGGACGCGGCTTCGAGCCCCTGCCGCAGGAGCACGAACTGCTCCTGAACCTCTGATACAATTCCAGGCGATTCCCTCTAGGACAAAGCCATGCGCCGCCTGCTGATCCCCCTCCTGTTCGCCCTTGCGCTGCCGGCCCTGGCGCAGAACCGCCCTGCCGACCTGCAGCCGGTGCCCGAGCCGCCCCCGCCCCCGCCGGGCTACCAGCCCGACCCGGCGCTCGAGCCGCAGGTGACCATCATCAAGCGCGGCGAGGACAGGGTCGAGGAATACCGCATCAACGGCCGGCTCTACATGGTCAAGGTGACGCCGCCGAACGGCGTGCCGTATTACCTGGTCGACGACAAGGGCGACGGGCGCATGACGCGCCAGGAAGCGATGGATTCCGGACTGCGCGTGCCGATGTGGGTGATCGGCACGTTCTGAAGCGGTTTTCAATAACAACACGATGGGGGAGGCAGCCATGAGCGAACAGAATCCGTTTATTGTCCCGGGCGGCAGTTCCGATCAGGCGGGAGACAGTTTCGACCCCTCCGGGCGCAACGTCGATGTCGGCCGCGGCCTCGAATGGCTCAAGCAGGGCTGGCAGTTGTTCACCCGGAATCCCGGCATGTGGATCGCCATTGCCGTCATCCTGATGGTGATCGTCGTCGTCCTCAGCTTCGTGCCGGTCGTCGGCACGCTGGCGGTGAACTTCCTCATGCCGGTCTTCGCCGGCGGCCTCCTGCTCGGCTGCAAATCGCTCTCCGAGGGAGGCGAGTTCGGCATCGACAGCCTGTTCGCCGGTTTCAAGCAGAATACCGGCAACCTCATCATGGTCGGGGTGTTCTACCTGGTCGGCGTGATCGTCATCACCGTGCTGGTGTTCCTGATTGGCGGCGGCGCCGCCCTGACCGGCGGGATGATCGGCCGCGGCCCGGGCGTGGGCATGGCCGTCGGGGGGTTCTTCCTGGCGATGCTGGTGCTGCTGGTGCTACTGGTGCCGCTGGCGATGGCCGTCTGGTTCGCGCCGGCGCTGGTGGTGTTCCGCGACGTCGCGCCGCTGGAAGCGATGAAGGCCAGCTTCTTCGCCTGCCTCAAGAATCTCCTGCCTTTCCTCGTCTATGGCGTGATCCTCTTCGTGCTCTGCCTGATTGCGATGATCCCGATCGGCCTCGGCATGCTGATCATGGTGCCGGTGATGATGGGGTCGGTCTATGCGTCGTATGTGGAGATATTCGAATAATCGCTTCATAGCTGCCGCGGCGCACCCCAGGAGTACTTCTTCAGGGCGGCTTCGCCAGCCCTTCAGGGCGCCATGCCGTGGCGCTTCCCGCTGAATGCAGGCCCGCCGACTTCCCGCCATTCGCGGCTGGAACTGGATCGTCGAGGGCTTCCGGCTGTTCCGCGCCAACCCGGCGCTGCTGACCTTCCTGGTGTTCGGCTACTGGCTGACGCTGGTGTTCCTCAATCTCATTCCGCTCCTGGGCGTGGTACTGGCGCCCCTGTGCGTGCCGGCGCTGTCGGTCGGCGTCATGAACGGCTGCCGGGCGCTCGAACGCGAGGCGACGAACGGCTTTGGGCTGCTGTTTTCCGGCTTCCAGAAGAACCGCAACGTTCTCCTCGTCCTCGGCGCGATCTATCTGGCCGGTTCCCTCGCGGTATTTGCCGGGAGCGCCGTGGTCGATGGCGGCGCGCTGCTGGGCATCATGATGGCCGGGCAGCCGCCGCCCGATGACCTTCTGGAAAGCGATCAGCTGATGCTGGCCTTGCAGGTGACGCTGATCCTGATGGTGCCCCTCCTCATGGCCTTCTGGTTCGCCCCCATGCTGGCGGCCTGGAACGACATGCCGGCCGTCAAGGCGCTATTTTTCAGCTTCATCGCCTGTGCCCGCAACTGGCGCCCCTTCGTCGTCTATGGCCTCGGCGTGGCCTTCATCAGCGCCATCCTGCCCGGTATCGTGCTCGGCATCGTCGGTGCGGCTTCCGCCCCCCTGCTGAGAATGGTGGCGGTGGCGATGTCCCTGCCCCTCCTGTTCGTCTTCGTGCCGACCCTGTTCGCCAGCTTCTACGTGAGCTATCGCGACGTTTTCGTCCGTACGGACGAGGCGGCCGATGCCTGAAGCCTCCCCGCTCGGCCTGCTCGGCGGCACCTTCGACCCGGTCCACCACGGCCACCTGCGCCTGGCGGAAGAGGCGCGCGAGGCGCTCGACCTCGCCGAGGTGCGCTGGCTTCCCGCCGGCCGGCCGCCGCACCGCGAGGCGCCGCGCGTGTCCGCGGCGCATCGACTGGAAATGGTGCGCCGCGCGGTGGCGGACAACCCGGCGTTTACGGTTGACGATGCCGAAACCCGCGTCGAGGCGCCCAGCTACAGCGTGACGACGCTGGAACGCCTGCGTGCCGGGATGGGCGGCAGGCCGCTGGTGCTGCTGATGGGGGCCGATGCCTTTCTCGGGCTCGCCACCTGGCATCGCTGGCGCGAGCTGTTTTCGCTGGCCCACATCGGCGTGGCGGCGCGGCCGGGCTTCGAACTGTCGCCGGAGGCATTGCCGGCGGAACTGGCCGGGGCCTGCGCCGACCGGCTTGGCGCCGACCCGTGCGTGCTGCGCGCAGCCCCGGCCGGCCGCGTCGTCCAGTTCGCCATGACCCCGCTGGCGATTTCCGCCTCGCTCCTGCGGGCGCGGCTGGCAGCGGGCCTTTCCGCGCGCTATTTGCTTCCCGATCCGGTGCGGGAGTATATTGACCGGCAACAGCTCTACCGGGACTAGAATGGACGTCAGAAAACTGCAGAAAGTCGCCGTCGGCGCGCTCGAGGACATCAAGGCGCGCGACATCGAAGTCATCAACACCACCAAGCTCTCCTCCCTTTTCGACCGCATCATCATCGCCAGCGCCGATTCGGCGCGGCAGACCAAATCGCTTGCCCGCAGCGTGCAGGACAAGGTGCTCGCGGCCGGCGGACGGGTGATCGGCATGGAAGGGGAGGCGACCGGCGAGTGGATCGTCGTCGACCTCGGCGACATCGTCGTGCACGTCATGCAGCCGGCGGTGCGCAGCTACTACAACCTGGAAGAGCTCTGGGCCGCCAGGCCCGCTGCGCGGAAAAAAGCCGCCGCCGGCGGATGAAGCTGCTCGCCGTCGCCGTCGGCACGCGCCTGCCCGCCTGGGCCGATGCGGCCTTCGCCGAATTCGCCAGGCGCATGCCGCGCGAGCTGCCGCTCGAACTGAAGGAGATCAGGGCAGAGCCGCGCAGCGGCGGCAAGCCGGTCGAGGCGCTGCTGGCCGCCGAAGCCGGCCGCATCCGCGCGGCGCTGCCGGCCCGTTGCCGGCTGGTGGCCCTCGACGAGCGCGGCGCCGACCTGGCCACGCCGCAGCTGGCCGCACGCCTGCGCCAGTGGATGGAGACGGGCGACGATGTCGCCCTTGTCATCGGCGGGCCGGACGGCCTGGCGCCGGACCTGAAGTCCGCCGCGGCGGAAACGCTGCGCCTGTCCAGCCTGACGCTGCCGCACGCCCTGGCGCGCGTGGTGCTGGCCGAGGCGCTGTATCGCGCCGCCAGCGTGTTGAAGAATCACCCTTACCACCGCGAATAAGGGAAGCATGATCACCCTTGAACCCAGGATTTATCTCGCGTCGCGCAGCCCGCGCCGGCGTGAGCTGCTGGCGCAGATCGGCGTGCGCTTCGAGCTGCTGATGTTCCGCGGCATCCCGCGCGAGGATCCGGACATCGATGAGGCCGTCCTGCCCGGGGAAACTCCGGAGGATTACGTCGTGCGCGTGACCCTGGCGAAGGCGCAGGCCGGCCTGCGGCGCATCCGCGAGCGCCACCTCATTCCGCATCCCGTCCTGGCCGCCGACACGACGGTGGAGGTCGACGGCAGCGTCATCGGCAAGCCCGAGCACGAGGCCGACGCCGTGGCCATCCTGCAGCGGCTGTCCGGCCGCAGCCACCGCGTGCTGACGGCGGTGGCGCTCGCCGACATCGACAGCACCGAGCACCTGCTCAATGTCAGCGAAGTGCGCTTTCGCCCGCTGGAGCACGAGGAGATCCGCCGCTACGTCGCCAGCGGCGAGCCGCTCGACAAGGCCGGTGCCTACGGCATCCAGGGCCGCGCCGCGATCTTCGTCGAGGAAATCAGGGGTTCCTACACGGGCATCATGGGGCTGCCCCTTTACGAGACCGCCATCCTGCTGCGGCATTTCGGCTATCCCATATAGTCGGGTAACATCTGCTCATCATGAGCGAAGAGTTCCTCGTCAATTTCACGCCGCAGGAAACCCGCGTCGCCCTCATGCAGGGCGGCATCGTGCAGGAGCTGCACATCGAGCGCACTGCCTCGCGCGGGCTCGTCGGCAACGTCTACCTCGGCCGCGTCGTGCGCGTGCTGCCCGGCATGCAGTCGGCCTTCATCGACATCGGCCTGGAGCGCACCGCCTTCCTGCACGTCGCCGACATCTGGGAGCAGCGCCAGAACGGCCACGGCGGCCAGAATGGCGACGGGCCCAAGCCGATCGAGAAGATCCTCACCGAGGGGCAGAACCTCATCGTGCAGGTGCTGAAGGACCCGATCGGCAGCAAGGGCGCGCGCCTGTCCACCCAGACCAGCATCGCCGGCCGGCTGCTGGTCTACCTGCCGCAGGAGAAGCACATCGGCATCTCACAGCGCATCGAGGGCGAGGCCGAGCGTGAGCAGCTGCGCGGCAAGCTGCAGCAGCTGGTGCCGGCCGACGAGGCCGGCGGCTTCATCGTGCGCACCATGGCGGAGAAGGCCAGCGACGAGGAGCTCGCCAGCGACATCGCCTACCTGCGCAAGCGCTGGACGGAGGCCAGGAACGCCGCCGTCAGCGCCCGCCCGCCGGCGCTGCTCTACCAGGACCTGACCCTCGGCCAGCGCCTGCTGCGCGACCTGGTGACGCCGGAGACCTCGCGCATCTTCATCGACTCGCGCGAAAACTTCCAGAAGCTGTCGACCTTCGCCCAGGAGTACATGCCGCAGCTGCTTCACCTGCTCGAGCACTACACCGGCGAGCGGCCCTTGTTCGACCTGCATGGCGTCGAGGACGAGATCCAGAAGGCGCTGGCGCGGCGCGTCGACCTCAAGTCCGGCGGCTACCTGATCATCGACCAGACCGAGGCGATGACCACCATCGACGTCAACACCGGCGGCTTCGTCGGCCTGCGCAACTTCGACGACACCATCTTCAAGACCAACCTCGAGGCGGCGCAGACCATCGCCCGCCAGCTCCGGCTGAGGAACCTCGGCGGCATCATCATCCTCGACTTCATCGACATGGAGAACGAGGAGCACAAGGCCGCCGTGCTGGCCGAACTGAACAAGGCGCTGGCGCGCGACCACACGCGCATGTCGGTCAACGGCTTCACCGTGCTCGGCCTGGTGGAAATGACGAGGAAGCGCACGCGCGAGTCGCTCGCCCACGTGCTGTGCGAGCCCTGCCAGACCTGCGGCGGCCGCGGCGAAGTGAGGACGGCGCGCACCATGAGCTACGAGATCCTGCGCGAGCTGCTGCGCGAGGCGCGCCAGTTCAGCGCGCGCGAGTACCGCGTGCTGGCCGCGCCGGCGGTGATCGACCTCTTCCTCGAGGAAGAATCCGGCTCGCTCGCCATGCTCTCCGACTTCATCGGCAAGCCGATTTCCCTGCAGGCCGAATCCGGCTACACTCAGGAACAGTTCGACATCGTCCTGATGTAGACCGGGGGAAAGCATGACGGCCTCTGTCGCGGTACCGCTGTGGCTGTTCGTCCTCATGGCGCTGCTCGCCCTCTGGGCGGCCGGCGTCCTGCTGCTGGCGCCGGGCATGCGCTGGTTCTTCCGCCGCCGCATCAACGCCGTCATCCAGGAGCTCAACACCCGCCTGAAGACCGAGCTGCCGTCGTTCAAGCTCACCCGGCGCGAGGTGCTCATCGACCGCCTGTTCCACGACCCCGCGCTGCAGGATGCCGCCGAGGCGCATGCAAAAGACAGCGGCGAGCCGCTCACCGACGTACGCCGCCGCATCGACCGCTACGCGCGCGAGATCGTGCCCTCCTTCAACGCCTACCTGTATTTCCGCGTCGGCTACTGGCTCGCCAAGAGCACGGCGCGCGCGCTCTACCGCGTGCGCCTGGGCTACGCCGACGAGGCCGGCCTGGCGGCCGTCGACCCGAAATCCACCGTGGTCTTCGTCATGAACCACCGCAGCAACATGGACTACGTGCTGGTGGCCTTCCTCGCCGCCGAGCAGGTGGCGCTGTCCTACGCCGTCGGCGAGTGGGCGCGGGTATGGGGCCTGCAGGCGCTGATCCGCTCGATGGGCGCCTATTTCGTGCGGCGCAATTCCGGCGACCCGCTCTACCGCGCCGTGCTCTCGCGCTACGTGCAGATGGCCACCGAGGCCGGCGTGCCGCAGGCACTGTTTCCCGAGGGCGGCCTGACCGTCGATGGCGCCCTGCGCCAGCCCAAGTTCGGCCTGCTCGACTACATGGTCAAGAGCTTCCGCGCCGATGCGCCGCGCGACCTGGTGTTCATCCCGGTCGGCCTCAACTACGACCGCGTGCTGGAGGACCGCAGCCAGCTGCTGAAACTGGCGGAGCACCGCCGCCGCCGCGGCCTGACTGGCGCCGTACTGACGACACTGACTTTCATCGGGGGCAACCTGTGGCTGATGCTCACCGGCCGCTGGCACCGGCTCGGCTACGCCTGCGTGAATTTCGGCAGTCCGGTGTCGATGCGCCAGTATGTCCGGGCGCACGGCGTCGACTTCGCCGGTCTCGACGAGGCGGCGCGCCGCGAGGCAGTGGCGGCGCTCGGGCGCCGGCTGATGCGGTCCATCGGCGCGGTGATCCCGGTGGTGCCGGTGGCATTGGTGGCGCAGGTGTTCCGCCGCGATCCGGACCGGGCGTTCTCCGAGCTCGAGGTGAAATCGGCGGCCTGCGAGCTGCTCGCCGGCTGGGAGGCGCGCGGCGCCCACATCTACGTCCCGCGCCACGATCGCGACTACGCCATCGGCGTCGGCCTGCGCATGCTGACCCTGCGCCACATCGTCGCCGAGCGCGACGGCCTGTTCATCGCCGTGCCGGAGAACCTGCCGGTGCTGGCCTACTACGCCAACTCCGTCGCCCACTTCGGCGGCGAGGTCGCGCAGGCCGTGCCGCTGGAGGAAGCGGTGCCTGCGCCGGCCGCATCCTGAGCTAGAGATCCCGCGCGCTGCGGAAGCCGACGAAGATGTCGTCGCGCTGCGGCTCGTAGAAGTTGCGGAAGGCCGGATCGAGCAGGCGCGCCGGCGTGGCGAACGAGCCGCCGCGCACGGCGCGGTGCGTGTGGAACCAGGGCTGCGAATAATCCGCGTAGGCATCCGGCGCGAAGCCTTCATAGGGTTCGAACGGGCTCGCCGTCCACTGCCAGACATGGCCCCAGGGCGAGAACGCGTCGCCGAAGCGCCGTGCCGCGCATTCCCACTCCGCTTCCGTCGGCAGGCGCCGCCCCTCCCTGCGGCACCAGGCCTCGGCCTCGAAGGCGCTGACGTGCAGCACCGGCTCGTCCGGCGCGAGTGGCAGCCAGGCATCGTAAGCGCGCCGTTCCCAGCCGTGTTCCCCGCGGCGCCACTGGCGCGGCGCGCGGTGGCCGGTCTCCGCCAGCCACCGGCGGCCCGCCTCGCTCCACCATTCCGTCCGCGCGTAGCCGCCGTCCTCGACGAAGGCGAGGAACTCGGCGTTGCTGACTGGCCGCGCGTCGATGGCGAAGGGTGCCAGCGTCACGCCATGCGCCCACTTCTCGTTGTCGAAGACGAAGGCTGCGTCGCGGCGGCTGCCGACCTCGGTTTCGCCGCCCTCGAATTGCAGCTCGCTGCCAATGCCTGCCGGCGGCGGTCCCGCCGGCAAGCCGGCCGGGAGCGGCTGCGCCAGCGTCTGCAGCGTGTACTGCAGCGCCTCGCAGTGCATGTCCTCGTGGTACAGCGCCAGCCGGAAGAAGTACGCGTCGGCCGCGCCGGCGTCGAGCGCCGCGTGGGTGGCGTCGAGCACCGCGGCGAGATAGGCGCGCGTCGTCGCCAGGTCCGGCAGGTCGAGCGTCCAGCGCGTGGCGTGGGGGACATTGCCGGAGTCGTACCAGCGGTCGGCGTCGGCAAGGAAACGCGAGGGCGCGAAGCCGCCGTCCTGCCGGCGCAGGCACCAGCGCTCGGCGAACCAGGCGACGTGGCCGATCTCCCAGCGCGGCGGGTTGATGATCTTCAGGTAGGGCACCGCCTGCCAGAGTTCCGGCGGCAGCCCGGCATACAGCGCCAGCAGGTGTGCACGGCTGTCGTCGAGCGCGGCATGCAGCTCGGTCTTCGAAAGATCGCGGCTCATGCCGGCTCGGCGAGAAACAGCGCGAAGCCGCCCGCTTCATCCAGCCACCGGCGCTGCTTCGGCAAGCCGGCTTCCTCGAGCAGCGCCGCGAAGCCCTGGGGCGTCCACTTGTACGAATCCTCGGTGTGGATGCGCTCGCCGGCGGCGAAGCGGCGCGGGCCTTCGCCCAGGCGCACGTCCACGTCGCGGCGCGCCTCCAGGTGCATCTCGACGCGGCTGGCGGCGGGATCGAAGAAGGCGACATGGCGCCAGTCGGCGACGTCGAAGTCCGCCGGCAGCAGGCGGTTCAGGTGGTTCAGCACATTCAGGTTGAAGGCGGCGGTGACGCCCAGCGCATCGTCGTAGGCCGCATCGAGCACCGCCTTGTCCTTGACGAGGTCGACACCGATCAGCAGGGCGCCGCCGGCGCGGGCAATGCGCGCGAGGAAGCCGCGCGCCGCGTCGGGCGCGAAGTTGCCGATGGAGGAGCCCGGGTAGAACCACAGCCGCGGCGCCTCGGCGGGCGCGAGCAGGTCTTCCGGCAGGTCGAGGCTGCGCGTGAAGTCGATGCCCACGCCCGTCAGCGGCAGGCCGGGGAAGCGCTGCCGCAGGCGGCCGAGTGCCGCGCGCAGGAAATCCGCCGAGATGTCGAGCGCCACGTAGCCCGCCGGCTCGAGGAGCGGGAACAGGCCGGCCGCCTTGCCGCAGTCGCCGGCGCCGAGGTCGATGAGCAGGCGGCCGCGGCCGGCGGCGCGGGCAATCTCGCCGCCGTGATCGGCGAGGAGGCGCGCCTCGCTGCGCGTCAGGGCGTACTCGGGCAGGCAGCAGATGGCGGCGAACAGGCGCGAGCCGAGTTCGTCGTAGAAATATTTCGGCGGGATGGCGGCGCGAGCGGCCCGCAGGCCGGCGAGCAGCTCGGGCCGCGCGTCCTCGCCGCCGCGCCGCAGGTCGGCGAAGCGGAAGGGGGCGGCAGATCCCGTAGTCCCACCCATCGCCGGCAGCTACTTCTTCGGCACCCTGCCGAGCAGGAAGAACTCGTCGTTCGGCCGCATGCTGGTCATGTTGGCCATCCGGTTCGACAGGCCGAAGAAGGCCGAGATGGCGCCGATGTCCCAGATGTCCTCGTCCGTGAAGCCGTGGCCGCGCAGCGTTTCGAAGTCGTCATCGTTGATCTCGCCCGAGCGCAGGCAGACCTTCATGGCGAAATCCAGCATCGCCTTCTGCTTCGGCGTGATGTCGGCCTTGCGGTAATTCACCGCCACCTGGTCGGCCACGAGCGGATTCTTGGCGCGGATGCGCAGGATCGCGCCGTGCGCCACGACGCAGTACTGGCACTGGTTGGCGTTCGAGGTCGCCACCACGATCATCTCGCGCTCGGCCCGGCTGAGGCCGCCTTCCTTGTCCATCAGCGCGTCGTGGTAGGCGAAGAAGGCGCGGCACTCGTCCGGCCGGTGCGACAGCGCCAGGAAGACGTTCGGCACGAAGCCGGA
>CAJPFL010000113.1 GCA_905339315.1 Rhodocyclaceae bacterium | reverse complement strand
AAGCCGTCGCCCGAATGAACCGGATCGCGGATGAACGTGCTGTCGAACCGGGGCCCGAAGCGGAAGTGGTCGTTCTCGTCCACGGCCTCTGGCTGGGCGGCTGGGTATGCAGCCTGCTCGGGCATTGGCTGCGTGCGTCCGGCTTTCGCGTCGTGCGCTTCGGCTATCCCTCGACCCGCGAAGCGCTTTCCGCCAATGCGGCGCGGCTGGCGCGATTCGCCCAATCCCTGGATGTCCGCACGGTGCATTTCGTCGGCCACAGCCTGGGTGGCCTGGTGGCCTTGATGAGCCAGGTCGATCACCCGGATCGTCGGCCCGGACGCATGGTGATGCTCGGCAGCCCGTTCGGCGGCAGCCAAGCCGCGGCGCGGCTTGGGACCCGCTACCTCGGCCGGGCCCTGCTCGGCCGCAGCCTGCGCGATTGGATGGCCGATCGCCCCGACGCCTGGACCGGCCCGCGCCAACTGGGTGTTATCGCCGGTTCCGGCCGGATCGGCATGGGACGCTTCATCGCCCCCGACCTGACGCGACCCAACGATGGCGTGGTCACCGTGGAGGAAACACGCGTGCCCGGCGCCACGGACCATATCGTTTTGCCGGTGAGCCACACGGAAATGCTCGCCTCGCGCCGCGTCGCCGGCGAGGTGGCGCGCTTCCTGCTGCACGGACGCTTTCGCCATGATGGCGCCTAGCAGCCTGCTGCCGCTGCTCGCGGCCGTCGCGCTGGCCCTGGGCGGCTGCGCCTCCCCGGCCTATTACCTGCAGGCCGTCGGCGGCCAGTTCGAGCTGTGGCGCCTGGCCAGGCCCATCGAAGCGGTGCGCGCCGATCCGGCCATCGCAGCGGAACTGCGCGCCAGGCTCGCCGCGGCCGCGCGGATCCGCGATTTCGCCAGCAGCGCACTGGCCTTGCCCGACAACGGCAGCTTCCGCCGCTACGCCGCCCTGGACCGCCCCTACGTGGTCTGGAACGTCTTCGCCGCGGAGGAATTCTCGGTCAAGGCCAGGGAGTGGTGCTTCCCGGTGGCCGGCTGCGTCGGTTATCGCGGCTACTTTTCCCGCGTCGGCGCCGAGGCACATGCCGCCTCCCTGCGCGAGGAGGGCTTCGAGGTCCATATCGGCGGCGTGCCCGCGTATTCGACCCTGGGCTGGTTCGACGACCCCCTCATCAGCACCTTCATCCATTTTCCGCAAACCGAGCTGGCCCGCCTGATTTTCCACGAACTGTCGCATCAGGTCCTCTACGCAAGCGACGACACGGAGTTCAATGAATCCTTCGCCGTCGCCGTCGAGGAGGAGGGCTTGTGGCGCTGGCTGGCGCAAGAAGCCGATCCCGCCCTGCACGCCGCCTACGAACGCGGCCAGCGCATGCGCGCCGAGTTCCAGGGGCTGGTGCTCGGCGCACGCAACCGTTTGGAGGCGCTCTACGATTCGGATCTGCCGAAGGAGGGCAAGCGCCGCGAGAAGGCACGCATCCTCGCCGGGCTGAGGCAGGACTACGAAGCGCTGAAAGCCGGTCCGTGGCAGGGTTTCGCCGGCTTCGACCACTGGCTCGGGCAGGACGGGATCAACAACGCCACGCTCACCTCGCTCAGCCTCTACCATCGGCTCGTGCCGGCCTTCACGGCACTGCTCGCGCGCCACCACCGCGACCTGCCGCGCTTCTACGCCGAAGTGAAAACCCTGACGGTCCTGCCCAAGGAGGAAAGGCGTGAAAAACTTGCCCTGCCCCCTGAAGCGCCGGTTCGCACCGACAGGATGAATGGGAACAGGCCCTAGCCGCAGGCCTGAAAGGGGGATTGTCTGAGTGAGAGCTGATTCAGAATGGCCGCGCTCAGCGGCATCCAGTTCCCGCCGACTTGCACATCGATCTTCTCGAAGGGAATGGCCAGGTTGGGACTCAGCCGGTTGGTGGGATTCACGGCGTCGTCGACGCCGAAATAGATCACGCCTGAAGACAGATTGCGCTCGTCCGGGACGCGCGTCACCTCCGCGAACAGGGCGTTGCGCTCCGGGATGCGCAGGACGACGGTCGCCGCATCGCCGGGCCTGGGCGCGCGGGTCTGGCATTCGAGGCGGTAGACGGCACGATTGGCCGGCAGCTGCTTGCGCACCTTCTCCAGCATTTTCTGGGGATAATCGTGGGGCGGGCCGAACTGCCGCTCTAGGCGCAGCAGCGGCTCCTTCGCCTTCAGCAGCCGGGCCAGCGCCTCGGTGCGGTAGACATAACCTTGCATTCTTCCAGTCCTCTATTGGCTGTCTGCCAGTGTGCCGCGCACGCACTTGGCAATCTCCGGCGCGGCCTCATTTATTTGAGGTGCATATTAGCATTTGATCCAGAATGAGCACAGGAACTTCATCACAAATTGCCGCAAAAAATAGCCTTCATAGGGAAAAACGTCACACTTTTCCGGAATAATGCCGACCGCCCTCGCCCTCCTCAACGACACCTTCGGCTACCCCGCTTTCCGCGGGCAGCAGGCGGAGATCGTCGACCATGTCGCCGGCGGCGGTGACGCCCTGGTGCTGATGCCTACCGGCGGCGGCAAGTCGCTCTGCTACCAGATCCCGGCCCTGCTGCGGCCGGGCACGGCCATCGTGATTTCCCCGCTGATCGCGCTGATGCAGGACCAGGTGGCGGCGTTGCGGGAAGCCGGCGTGCGCGCCGCCTGCATCCATTCCGGCCAGGACGGCATCGAGTCCGACCGCGCCGAGCGTGCCTTTGCCGACGGCGAACTCGACCTGCTCTACGTCTCGCCGGAGCGGCTGCTGTCGCCCCGCTTCACCTGGCTGCTGAGCCAGGCCGAGCGCCACGGCCTCGCCCTCTTCGCCATCGACGAGGCGCACTGCGTCTCGCAGTGGGGGCACGACTTCCGTCCGGAGTACCTGAAACTCGGCTTCCTGCACGAGCGCTGGCCCGACGTGCCGCGCATCGCACTGACGGCCACTGCCGACGAGACGACGCGCCGGGAGATCATCGCCAACCTGCAGCTCGGGAATGCAGGCGTCTACATCGCCAGCTTCGACCGGCCCAACATCCGCTACCGCATCGTCGAGAAGGCCAACGCCCGCGCCCAGCTGCTGGCTTTCCTGCGCGCCGAACACGCGGGCGAGGCCGGCATCGTCTACTGCCTGTCGCGGCGCAAGGTGGAGGAGACCGCGGCCTTCCTCACGGCCTCCGGCATCCGCGCCCTGCCCTATCACGCCGGCATGGATGCTTCCGACCGCGAACGCAACCAGACCGCCTTCCTGCGCGAGGACGGCGTGGTGATGGTGGCGACCATCGCCTTCGGCATGGGCATCGACAAGCCCGACGTGCGCTTCGTCGCCCACCTCGACCTGCCGAAGAGCATCGAGGGCTACTACCAGGAAACCGGCCGCGCCGGGCGCGACGGCCTGCCCGCCGACGCCTGGATGGCCTACGGCCTCGCCGACGTCGTGCAGCAGCGGCGCATGAT
>CAJPFL010000112.1 GCA_905339315.1 Rhodocyclaceae bacterium | reverse complement strand
CAAGAACGCCTGGCTGAAGCTGGTCAGCGAAGCCGAGCTCGCGCCGCGGCTGGCGCGCGACGACCTGCAACGCCTGGCGAAGCCGCCGATGGCCACGCGCCTGCCGGATTTGCGCGAGCTGGGCTTCGAGTCGACCGACCTTGCTTCAGCCGGACTGCAGCCGGGAGAGCGGGGCGCGCGGGAAACCCTCGAGGCCTTCCTCGCGCGCATCGATGCCTATGCGCAGACGCGCGACTTCCCGGCGCTCGACGCCACCTCGGGTCTGGCGGCGCACAACCGCTTCGGCACGATCTCCATCCGCTGCCTGGTGCGCGCGGCGCGCAGCCGCCGTACCGCAGGGGCTGACTTTTGGCTGGCGGAGCTGATCTGGCGCGACTTCTTCTTCCAGGTGCTGCACCACCACCCGCAGGCGGCGCGCGAAGCCTTCCGCGCCGAGTTCGCGCGCATCGAATGGCCGAACGACGAAACCCTTTTCGCGGCATGGCGCGAGGGACGAACGGGCTATCCCATCGTCGATGCCGCGATGCGCCAGCTGAACGGCACCGGCAACATGCACAACCGCCTGCGCATGGTGGCGGCCTCGTTCCTGGCGAAGGACCTGCTGGTGGACTGGCGCCGGGGCGAGCAATACTTTGCCGCCCGGCTCAACGACTTCGACCTCGCCGCCAACAACGGCAACTGGCAGTGGGCCGCCTCGACCGGCTGCGACGCGCAGCCGTACTTCCGCATCTTCAACCCGGTTGCGCAGTCGCAGAAGTTCGATGCGCAGGGGGAATTCATCCGCCGCTGGGTGCCGGAGCTGGCGAGCGTTCCTGCGAAATTCATCCACGCACCGTGGAAATTGAGTCCGATCGAGCAATCCGCCTGCGGCTGCGTCATCGGCCGCGACTATCCGGCGCCGGTCGTCGACCACGCCGTCCAGCGCGAACGTGCCCTGGCCCTCTACAAGAAAGCCCGCCCATGAAACGAAGTTCAGAGAAGGCTAATGCCTGCGTCAGCAGGCGTTATGTCGGAGCTAAAACCCGCCTCGCCGACATCGCGCCCTACGTCACCAAGGACGGCTCCGAAATCCGCGAGCTGATGCACCCCGACCACCACGGCAACCGCGCCCAGAGCCTGGCCGAGGCCGTCGTGCCGGCCGGCACGCGCACGCTGCTGCACCGTCACCTGACGAGCGAGGAGCTGTACCACATCACCGCCGGCGAGGGAATCTTGACGCTGGGCGCGGAAAAGGTAAAAGTCAGTCCCGGCGACACGGTGCTGATTCCCGCCGGCACGCCGCACTGCATCGAGGCGAGCGGCGCGGAGGCGCTGCATATCCTCTGCTGCTGCAGTCCGGCCTACCGGCACGAAGACACGGAAATTCTTTGAACCATGAAAGGAGAAACAAGATGAACCCGGAGACGCTTGCAAGCATTCAGGAAACCGTCGTCAGCACGGCGACGGATCTCGGCATCAAGGTTCTGGCGGCGATTGCCTTCTGGGTGATCGGCCGCTGGCTGATCGGCGTCGCCGTCGGCATGGTGCGCCGCGCGCTGGAGAAGCAGAAGGTCGATCCCACCGTCCTGCGCTATGTCGGCTCGATCGTCACGGTCACCCTGAACATCCTGCTGGTGATCGGCATCCTCGGCTACTTCGGCTTCCAGACGACGACCTTCGCCGCCCTGATCGCCGCCGCCGGCATCGCCATCGGCGCCGCCTGGGCCGGGCTGCTGGCCAACTTCGCCGCCGGCGCCTTCATCATCGTGCTGCGCCCGTTCAAGGTCGGCGATTTCGTCACGGC
>CAJPFL010000111.1 GCA_905339315.1 Rhodocyclaceae bacterium | reverse complement strand
CTTCTCCCTGGGAATGCCGTAGACCTGCGTAATCAGCTCCCAGGCGTAGCGGATGGCGTCGCGCTTGAAGTAGTCGCCGAAGCTGAAGTTGCCGAGCATCTCGAAGAAGGTGTGGTGGCGCGCCGTGTAGCCGACGTTCTCGAGGTCGTTGTGCTTGCCGCCGGCGCGCACGCAGCGCTGCGAGGTGGTGGCGCGCGCATAGGACCGCTTGTCGTGGCCGAGGAAGACGTCCTTGAACTGCACCATGCCGGCATTGGTGAACAGCAGCGTCGGGTCGTTGCCCGGCACCAGCGGGCTGGAGGCGACGATGGCGTGGCCCTTCGAGGCGAAGTAGTCGAGGAATTTCTGGCGGATGTCGGCGCTTTTCATGGCGGCTGCAGCGGAAGGCATGCCTGAGGACTAAAAGAGGCGCAATTTTAGCATCGCGAAGCGGCGGCCGAAGCCAAAAGTCAGTCGCCGCCGGACGGCAATTGAGTTCCGGCCGACTTTCGGCGTAGGCTAACCTGGGCACGACCGAGGTTAAGCCGCGAAGCGGCGGCCGGAGCCAAAAGTCAGTCGCCGCCCTACGGCAGGGTGAAATGAAAGGTGGCGCCCTTCTCCGGCTGGCCCTCGGCCCAGACCCGCCCGCCGTGGCGCTGGACGACGCGGGCGACGATGGCCAGGCCGACGCCGGTGCCCTCGAAGGCGGTGTCGCGGTGCAGGCGCTGGAAGACATGGAACAGCTTGCCGGCATAGGCCATGTCGAAGCCGGCACCGTTGTCGCGCACATGGAAATGCGCTTCGCCTGCCTCGATCCGGCCGCCGACCTCGATCACCGCCGGCTGGCGCTGGCGCGTGAACTTCAGCGCATTGCCGAGCAGGTTGAGCCAGACCTGGCGGATCAGGCTGCGGTCGGCCAGCACCGTCGGCATGGCATCGATGCGGATCTCGGCCTGCCGCCCGGCGCCGGCCTCCGGCAGTTCGGCGAGCACCTCGCGCGCCAGGCCCGCCATGTCGATCGCGCTGCGCTTCAGCTCGACGCGGCCGATGCGGGAGAAATCGAGCAGGTCGTCGATCAGCTCGCCCATGCGGATGGCGTTGGCGATGATGCGGCCGAGTTGTGCCCGACCTTCGGCGCCGATTTGCGGCGAATAGTCCTCCTCGATCACCTTGGCATAGCCGGCAATCGCGCGCAGGGGCGAGCGCAGGTCGTGGGAGACGGAATAGCTGAAGCTCTCCAGCTCGCGCACCGCCTCCTCCAGATCGGCGGTGCGCTCGCGCACGCGATGCTCGAGGGCGACGTTGAGGTTGCGGATCGCCTCTTCGGCGCGCCGCTGGTCGCCAATGTCCCGGGCGATCGAGATCAGGCAGGGCGTGCCGCCGATGTCGATCACCACCGTCGACGTCATCATGTCGCGCAGGCTGCCGTCCCGCGTGCGCATGGCGAACTCGTGGCCGCTCACCCTGCCCTGGGCCGTGACCTGCTCGATGAAGCGGGCGCGCTGCTCCGGGCGCGCCCAGAGGCGCATCTCGAGCGTCGTATGACCGATGATCTCCCCGCGCGGATAGCCAAGCAGCTTTTCGAAGCTCTCGTTGATATCCAGAATCAGGCCGTCCTGCAGGCGCACCACCATGATGCCGTCCGGGCTGGCATGGAAGACCTTGGCGAACTTCTCCTCGGACTGGCGCAGCGCCTCCTCGGCGCGCTGCACCTCGGTGATGTCGCGCGCCACGCCGATGATTTGCGGCTCGCCGCCGATCTCGGTCAGCACGCAGGAGCCCTCGATCAGGATGACCTCTCCGTTTTTCCTGCGGAAATGCACCTTGAACCCCTGCCACTCGCCTTCCTCCCTCAGGTGCCTGACCAGTTCTCCCCGCTCGGCGGGTTCGCTCCACAAGCCGATCTCCATCGCCGTCCGGCCGAGCACCTCCTGCGCCTTCCATCCCGTCACCCGCTCGAAGCCCTGATTGACGGCGACGAACCTGCCGTCTTCCAGCCGGCTGACCGACGCGTAGCTGGGGTTGGCGTGAAAAGCCTTGGCGAATCGCTCTTCCGAATGCCGCAGCGCCTCCTGCGAACGCTTCAGCTCCGTCACGTCGCGCGCGGTACCGATGATGTGCGGCTCGCCGGCGTAGTCTATGGTGTTCGCGGTGATCTCCACGTCCCGCCTCTCGCCGCCCCGTGTCACGAAAACGGACGGGAAATCGCGCACGCTTCCCTGCTCATCCAGCAGCCGCACGAAACGCTCGCGATCGGCTGGATCCGACCACATGTGCAAATCGGCGACACTCATCCTGCCGACCGCCTCGGACACCGGAATGCCGAGCAGTTTCTCGAAGCCCTCGTTGGCCTCGATGATGCGGCCGTCGCGCAGGCGGCTGATCATGGTGAAATAGGGATTCGAGTGGAAGGCCTTGGAAAACTTTTCCTCGGAGAGGCGCAGCCTTTTCTCCTGCTGCCCGACCTTGCGGCGCAGGAACAGGCTCGCCGGCACCAGGATCAGCAGCAGGCCGGCTGCTCCGGTCAGCAGCCAGCGCAGTTCCATCGGCACGACCTGTGCCGGCGGCGGCGCCATGGTCCGCTTCAGGGCATCGAAATACACGGAAGCACTGTCCTGGCGCCAGCGCTCGAGATGGCGGTCGATGCCTTCCAGCAGGTCGCCATTGCGCCCCTTGGCGACGGCGAAGAACAGGCTGGCCGGATTGAACACAATGGGCGTCTCGCGCAGGCCGTAGCGGGGACCGTGGCGGCCGGCAAAGAAGCTGTTGGCCACCACGGCGTCTGCCTTGCCCTGCCGCACCGCCTCGAAGCCCTCCGCCAGCGAAGCGACGCCAACCGGCGCGTACTCAAGGCCGGCGCCGGCCATCATCCGCGCCAGCGCATCCTCCTGCACGGCGCCGCGCAGCACGGCGATGCGCCGCCCGGCCAGGTCCGGCAGGGTCAGGATGGGCGTGCGCGGAGGGACCAGCACCCCCGACCAGCTGTGGGCGACCGGAATGGCATGGAAATCGAAATGGCTGTTGCGGTTCGCGGAATAGGCCACGTCCGGCATCAGGTCGAGGGTGCCGGCCTCGAGCCGGTCCAGGCATTGCGCCCAATCGCAGGAGACGAAATGAAGCTGCCAGCCCTCCTCGGCGGCAATCGCCCGCGCAAGGTCGACGAACAGCCCGGCGGGCCGCCCCTCATCGTCGGAATGGATCTTCGGTGCGTTTTCGTAGAGGCCGATGCGGACCTCGCGTTGCGCCGGGACGGCCGGCGGCGGCCAGTATGCCGCCATCGCGGCCAGCATGGCAAGCAGCCTCGCGGATCGCCCCGGGAATCGGCGCTTTTGTCTCGGGTACACCAAGCCTCCTGTGGCGGCTACTATAGCGTCAACGACAGGGTGAGGGCGCCCATGCCTTCGCGCTGGAAGCAAACGTCATGACACATCTTCTTGCACTCGACCAGGGCACCACCAGCTCGCGCGCCATCGTCTTCGACGGCGGCGGGCGCATCGTTTCCGTGGCGCAGAAGGAACTGCAGCAGATCTACCCGCAGCCGGGCTGGGTCGAGCACGACCCGGCCGGAATCTGGCGCGACCAGCTGTCCGTGGCGCGGGAAGCGCTGGCCCAAGCCGGTCTCGGCGCCGCCGAGATCGCCGCCATCGGCATCACCAACCAGCGCGAGACCGCCGTGCTGTGGGAGCGCGCCACGGGCCGACCACTCCACAACGCCCTCGTCTGGCAGGACCGGCGCACGGCGGACGCCTGCGCGAAGCTGAAGGCCGCAGGCGCCGAGGCGGCGATCCGGGAGAAAACCGGCCTGGTGCTCGATCCCTACTTCTCGGCCACCAAGCTCGCCTGGCTGCTCGACCACGTGCCCGGCGCCCGCGAGCGGGCGCGCCGCGGCGAGCTGGCCTTCGGCACCATCGACAGTTGGCTCGCCTGGAACCTCAGCGGCGGAGGCCTGCATGTCACCGATCCGTCGAACGCCTCGCGCACCTCGCTTTTCAACATTCACGCGGGCGACTGGGACGACGAGCTGCTGGCGCTGTTCGCCATCCCGCGCGCGCTGCTGCCGCGCATCGTCCGCTCGAGCGCGCTGTGCGGCGAGACCGCCCCCGATCTGTTCGGCGCGGCGATTCCCCTCGGCGGCATGGCCGGCGACCAGCAGGCGGCGCTGTTCGGTCAGGCCTGCCACGACGCGGGCATGGCGAAGAACACCTACGGCACCGGCTGCTTCCTGCTTATGCACACCGGCACGCAGCCGGTCGATTCGCGCAACGGCCTGATCACCACCTGTGCGGCGCAGACCGGCGAGGCGCGCGAATACGCCCTCGAAGGCAGCGTCTTCATCGGCGGCGCCGTCGTGCAGTGGCTGCGCGACGGGCTCGGCCTGATCCGCCGGGCCGCCGACATCGAGCCGCTCGCCGCCGGCGTGCCGGATGCCGGCGGCGTGGTCTTCGTGCCGGCCTTCGCCGGCCTCGGCGCGCCGCACTGGAATCCGCAGGTGCGCGGCACGCTGGCGGGCCTGACGCGCGGCAGCACCGCCGCCCACATCGCCCGCGCCGCGCTGGAGGCCATCGCCTTCCAGTCGGCGGAGCTGGTCGAGGCCATGGCGGCCGACTGCGGCCGGCCGCTGGCCGAGCTGCGCGTCGACGGCGGCGCCACTGCCAACACGCTGCTGATGCAGTTCCAGGCCGACCTGCTCGGCGTGCCGGTGGTCCGCCCGCGCATCCAGGAGACCACCGCGCTGGGCGCCGCCTACCTGGCCGGCCTGGCCGCCGGCGTCTGGAAGAACCGCGAGGAGATCGCCGCGCACTGGGCGAAGGAACGCACCTTCACGCCCGCCGCGCCCCGCGAGGCGATGCGCGCGCGCATGGCGGAATGGCAGCGCGCGGTGCGCAGCGCCATCGCCTTTGCCGGGGAGTGACTGTCAGGCGAAATCCGGCGGCATCAGGTCGGGCCGGTCGGTGAACACGGCGGCCACGCCGGCGCGCAGGAGCCGGCCGGCGTCCTCGGGATCATTGACGGTATAGGCGAGCAGCGGCACGCCGGCGGCGCGCGCTTCGCCGAGCAGCTGCGGGCTGAGGCAATGGCCGCTGCAATGCAGGGAAACGCCATCGAGGCGCCGCAGCAGCCTGAGCCAGTCGGCCGGCGGCGCCTCGACCAGCAGGCCGCGCGGCAGTTCGGGCGCAGCTTCGCGCGCGGCGGCCAGCGCCTCGGCGGAAAACGAGGAGAGCAGCGGCGGCGGCAGGCCCGACCACAGTTCGCGCGCTTCCAGCGCCACCCGTCTACCGGTCGCCGCCTCGTGCCCCGACGACGGCTTGATCTCGACATTCGCCCACAAGCCCAGCGCCTGGCAGAGTTCGGCGGCATCGCCGAAGGACGGCACGGGCTCGCCGGCGAACTGCGCGCCATGCCGGCTGCCGGCATCGAGCCGCGCCAGCTCGGCGTCGCTGGTCTCGTCGACGCGGCCATGGCCGTTGGTGGTGCGTTCCAGGGTTTCGTCGTGGATCAGCACCGGCGTGCCGTCGGCGGAGAGCATGACGTCGAATTCGACGGCGCGGCAGCCGAGCTCGGCCGCCTTGCGCAGGCCGGCCAGGGTGTTTTCCGGGGCGAGCGCGCCGCCGCAGCGATGGACGATGAGGCGGGGATGCCCCCAGATCACCGCACGACCGTATCGTCGGCCGGCGCCGGCTGCAACATGACATTGCCCCGCTTCACCGCCGTGTCGAGCGCCTCCTTGGCCGGCTTGAGGTTGGCCCAGACGGCCTCGAGTTCCTCGGAGAGGATGGCGCGCACGCGCCCCAGGCCGGTCACCGCCTTCGGCTTCGCGCCGGAGGCGAGCTTGCGGTCGGAGAGGCGCTCCACCGTCCTTTGCAGGATGTCCGGCGGCAGGTCGCCGCCGGCAGCCAGCGCCGCGACGGCCGCCGGCGTCATCGGCAGGAAGCCGGTGCCCTTCACCCAGGCCTGCTGCACTTCAGGCTGCAGCAGGAACTGGAAGAAGCGCACGGCGGCGGCATATTCCTGCCGCTTGTTGTCGGCCAGGATCCACAGCAGCGGGCCGTCCGGCAGCAGCCGCCCCGGCGCGGCGTCGCGCACGTCGTCATGGTGCGGCAGGGCGGCGACGCCGAAATCGAAGGGCTTGCGCCGCAGCAGGCGCATGTAGAGCGAGGAATCGCTGGTCAGCATGCCGCATTCGCCGGAGAGGAATTTCTCGTCGGCTTCGCGGCCCGGCCCGAAATACTTGAAGTAGAAACTCTTGTGCCAGCTGGCGAGCAGCGCCACGTGCTTCACCTGCACCATGCTGTTGAGCGCCAGGGCGGGCGTCTTGCCGCCGCGCGTCTCGTTGGCGATCGGTTCGCTGTGCTGGGTGGAGGTGTTGTCGAGGTGCACCCAGGCCATGTTCGAGGAAGTGAAGGCGCAACGGCGATCGACATCGTAGATCTTGCCGGCGGACTCCTGCACTTCCCACCAGGTCCGCGGCGGCTTGGCCGGGTCGAGGCCGGCCTTGCGGAAGGTCTGCCTGTTGTAATACAGCACCGGCACGGAGAGGGCCAGCGGCAGCGCCTGCAGGCGGCCGCGGTTGTCCTCGACGACGTCGGCGATGACGGGGAACAGCGCCTTCGCGTCGATCTGCTGCTTCGTCAGGGACAGCGCCTTCCACAGTGGCAGCAGGCGCGGATGGCTGTTGAAGAACTTCTGGTGCTCGTCGTCCTCGAGCAGGGCCATGTGCGGCAGCACACGCGGGTCGGCCGCCATGCTCAGGTGCTGCAGGACCACCTTCTCCGGCTTGCTCTGGGCGTTGAAACGGTCGACCAGCTCCACCAGCAGGGCGGCCGGCTCGCCGCTGAGGGCATGGCGCAGCACGAGTTCGACGGGTTCGGCGGGCGGCTTGGCGGCCTGCGCGACGGTGGCGAACGCCAGGAAAAGGAGCAGCACTCGCAGCATGCGATATCCAGTCGGGTGATGGGAACTCCGGTATATTACACTCAGCCTTCCGATCGAACATCCCCCATGCCCGGCGCCCTCTCCCATATCCGCGTGCTCGACCTTTCCCGCGTGCTCGCCGGACCGTGGTGCACGCAGAACCTCGCCGACCTCGGCGCCGACGTCATCAAGGTGGAAAAGCCCGGCAGCGGCGACGACACCCGCGCCTGGGGCCCGCCCTACCTGAAGGATGCGGGCGGAAACGACACCGGCGAGTCGGCCTATTACCTTTCCTGCAACCGCGGCAAGCGATCGCTGGCGCTGGACATCGCCCATCCCGAAGGCCGGCGCGTCGTGCGCGAGCTGGCAAGGCACTGCGACGTGCTGGTGGAGAACTTCAAGGTCGGCGGCCTGGCGAAATACGGCCTCGACTGGGACAGCCTGCGCACGCTCAACCCGCGCCTCGTCTACTGTTCGATCACCGGCTTCGGCCAGGACGGTCCCTACGCCGCGCGCGCCGGCTACGACTTCATCGTGCAGGGCATGGGCGGCCTGATGAGCGTCACCGGCGAGCCCGACGGCGTGTCCGGCGGCGGGCCGCAGAAGGTCGGGGTGGCGGTGGCCGACCTGTTCACCGGCATGTACGCCACGGTCGCCGTCCTGGCTGCGCTGACTTTCCGCGAGCAGAGCGGCGAGGGCCAGCACATCGACCTGTCGCTGCTCGATGCCCAGGTGGCGATGCTGGCCAACCAGAACATGAACTACCTGACCACCGGCCAGGCGCCGGCGCGCAGGGGCAACGCCCACCCCAACATCGTGCCCTACCAGACCTTCGCCACGGCCGACGGCCACGTCATCCTCGCCGTCGGCAACGACGCCCAGTTCCGCCGCTTCTGCGAGCTCGCCGGCTGCGCCGGGCTGGCCGACGATGCCCGCTTCGCCGCCAACCGCGACCGCGTCGCCAACCGCACGGCACTGGTCCCGCTGCTCGAACCGCTGCTGCGGCAGCGCACGACGCACGCCTGGGTCGAGGCGCTGGAGGATGCCGGCGTGCCCTGCGGCCCGATCAACCGCCTCGGCGAGGTGTTCGCCGACCCGCAGGTGCGGCATCGCGGCATGCGCATCGATCTGCCGCATGCGCTGGCGGGCAGCGTCCCCCTGGTGGCGAGCCCGATCCGCCTGTCGGCCAGCCCGCTCGAATACGCCTCGGCGCCGCCGCTGCTGGGACAGCATACGAATGAAATCCTGCACGAATTGCTGGGGCTGCCGCAGGCCGAGCTGGCGCGGCTGCGCGACCAGGGCGTGATCGGCCC
>CAJPFL010000110.1 GCA_905339315.1 Rhodocyclaceae bacterium | reverse complement strand
GAGGGACGGCGCGTCTTCAGCACCACCTCGACGGCCTGGTCGTAGAGGGGATCGGCTTCGTCGCCGCCCTGGCCACCCTCCCCGCCCACGCCGCCTTCTCCATCGTCGCCGCCCGGCGCATCGAGGATGCCCTCGACGTATTCCGGCTGGCCGGCCTTTTTCAGGTAGTCGACCACCCTGTGGACCTCGCTGTCGGCGACGAAGGCGCCATGCACCCTGACCGGCACGCCGCTGCCCGGCGCGAGGTAGAGCATGTCGCCCTGGCCGAGCAGCGCCTCGGCGCCCATCTGGTCGAGGATGGTACGCGAGTCGATCTTGCTGGAGACCTGGAAGGAGATGCGCGTCGGGATGTTCGCCTTGATGAGGCCGGTAATGACGTCGACCGAGGGCCGCTGCGTCGCCAGGATGAGGTGGATGCCGGCGGCGCGCGCCTTCTGCGCCAGCCGCGCGATGAGTTCCTCGACCTTCTTGCCGGCGACCATCATCAGGTCGGCCAGTTCGTCGATGATCACCACCACGTAGGGCAGCGTCGTCAGCGGCTCCGGGCTTTCCGGCGTCAGCGAGAAGGGATTGGAGATCGGCGCGCCGGCCTTGACGGCCTCCTTGAGCTTGCCGTTGTAGCCGGCCAGGTTGCGCACGCCCAGCGCCGACATCAGCCGGTAGCGCCGGTCCATTTCGGCGACGCACCACTGCAGCGCGTTGGCGGCGTGTTTCATGTCGGTCACCACCGGCGCCAGCAGGTGCGGAATGCCCTCGTAGATCGACAGCTCCAGCATCTTCGGGTCGACCAGGATCAGGCGCACGTCGGACGGCTCCGACTTGTAGACCAGCGACAGGATCATGGCGTTGATGCCGACCGACTTGCCCGAGCCGGTGGTGCCGGCCACCATCAGGTGCGGCATCTTGGCCAGGTCGACCACCACCGGCGCGCCGCCGATGTCCTTGCCCAGCGTCAGGGTCAGCGGCGAGTGCATGTCGTGGTAGGCCTTCGAGCCGAGGATCTCCGACAGGCGCACCGTCTGCCGCTTCGGGTTGGGCAGCTCCAGCCCCATGCAGGACTTGCCGGGAATGGTCTCGACCAGGCGCACGCTGACCACGGAGAGGGCGCGGGCGATGTCCTTCACCAGGTTCACGATCTGGGCGCCCTTGACGCCGACCGCCGGCTCGATTTCATAGCGGGTGATGACCGGGCCGGGATAGGCGGCCAGCACCTTCACCTGCACGCCGAAGTCGGCGAGCTTGCGCTCGATCAGGCGCGAGGTGAATTCCAGCGTCTCGGCCGAGGGCGGCTCGACGTCGTGCGCGGGCTCTTCGAGCAGGTGCAGCGGCGGCAGCGCCCCGCCCGGGATGTCCATGAAAAGCGGCGCCTGGCGTTCCTTCTCCCGCCGCGGCGATTTCGGAATGGCCATTTCGGCCGGCTCGATGCGGATCGGCTCGACGTGGAACTCCTCGATGCGCTTGCGCTCAACCTCGACCTCGGCCTCGCGGCTGCGCGCCACCTCGCGGCCGATGCGGCGGTCCTGCCAGCGCTGATAGAGCGCGATGCTGCCGAACCAGGCACCCTCCAGGAGCGCGCCCAGGCGCTCGAACAGCTTGAGCCAGGACAGACCGGAGAACAGCGAGAGGCCGGCAGCGAGGAGTCCCAGCAGCAGCAGCGTGCCGCCGGTGTGGCCGAAGAACTGGGAAAACAGTCGGCCGACCTCCAGGCCGAGCATGCCGCCCGGATCGAAGGGCAGGGGCTTCTTCAGGCTGTGGAAGCGCAGCGCCTCCAGGCCGCTCGAGGCCGAGAGCAGGAGAATGAAGCCCGTGAGGGCGATGAAGAACGGCCGCCGGTCCGCATGGAAGAGGCCTTCGAGGCGGCGATAGCCCCAGACCACGAGGAACAGCAGGAACAGCACCCACCACCAGGCGGAGAGGCCGAACAGGTAGAACAGGAGATCGGCCATCCAGGCGCCAAAGCGGCCGCCGGGGTTGGCGATGCGCTCGACCTCGGCGGCGTGCGACCAGCCGGGATCGGCCTTGCTGTAGCCGAAGAGGATCAGGCCGAGATACAGGGCAAGCACCCCGAGCGCCAGCCAGCGCGCCTCCTGCAGCAGCGCAACGATCTTTTCCGGCAGGGGTTGGGAGGCGGTTTTTTCTTGCACGCTCGATCGGTAACAGGCGCGAACCGGCAAGGCCGGCCGAAGCCGGAATTATACGCCTCAGATCAGATTGATCTTCTCGCGCAGGAGGATGCGGCCGCCGCCTTCCTCGATCAGGCCCTGCAGGCTCAGGTCCTTCATGACGCGGCTGACCATTTCCCGCGAGGCGCCGATCATCTTGGCGATGTCCTGCTTGGAAATCTTCTTCATGACCACCTGCTGGCCGTCGCTGTCCTCCTCGGACATTTCCAGCAGCAGGCGGGCCACCCGGCCATACACATCCATCAGCGCCAGGCTCTCGATCTTGCGGTCGGCGGTGCGCAGGCGCTTCACCAGGCTGCGCATGATGTAGAGGGAGACGTCGAAGTTCTCGGCCAGGCAGCGCTTGAAATCCGCCTTGGCAATCACGATCAGCTCACAGGGCGAGGTGGTCACCACCGTGGCCGAGCGCGGATTGTCGTCGAGCACGCCCATTTCGCCGAAGAACTCCCCGGGGCCGAGGTTGGAGAGGATGACCTCGCGTCCCTCCTCGTCGGAGACCAGCACCTTCAGGGCGCCGGAGAGGATGAAATACACGAAATCGGTGCGGTCGCCGGCGCGCAGGATGGTGGAACTGCGCGGCATCTTGCGAAACACGGCAACGCGGGCGATCGGCACGAGGCGCTCGACGGACAGCGACTCGAAGATCGGCATCGAGCGCAGGGCATCGACGGTGACGCTGCTTCCTTGCGACATGCTAGCTACCTCCAGCTGCGGGACCCGGCCCGCTGCGGTAATTATTGTTATCAGCCTGCGGAGGGATTATAAGTCCTTTCCGCGCCCGGGAACCCCCGCTTCGTCCGGCCTTCCCGCCCCCGGCACCATGGAAACCAGGGCTGGCACTAGTATAATTTCCCCCTTCCGAACCCTTGCCGAACGACACCGCCATGACCAGCGCCGCCCGCCATTCCCGCCTCATCATCCTCGGTTCCGGCCCGGCCGGCTACACCGCCGCCGTGTATGCCGCCCGCGCCAACCTGAAGCCGCTGCTGATCACCGGGCTGGCCCAGGGCGGCCAGCTGATGACCACCACCGATGTCGACAACTGGCCGGCCGACGCCGACGGCGTGCAGGGGCCCGACCTGATGGCGCGCTTCCAGAAGCACGCCGAGCGCTTCAACACCGAGATCGTCTTCGACCACATCCACACGGCGAAGCTGACGCAGAAGCCGTTCACCCTGGTCGGCGACAGCGGCAGCTACACCTGCGACGCCCTCATCATCGCCACCGGCGCCACGGCGAAATACCTCGGCCTGCCCTCCGAGGAGGCCTTCTCCGGCCGCGGCGTCTCCGCCTGCGCCACCTGCGACGGCTTCTTCTACAAGGGCCAGGAGGTCGCCGTCATCGGCGGCGGCAACACCGCCGTCGAGGAAGCGCTCTACCTCGCCAACATCGCCAAGAAGGTGACGCTGGTGCATCGCCGCGACAAGTTCCGCGCCGAGAAGATCATGATCGACAATCTGATGGACAAGGTGAAGGCCGGCGCCATCGTCCTGGAGACCGACAGCACGCTCGACGAGGTGCTGGGCGACGCCAGCGGGGTGACCGGCATGCGCGTCAAAAACGTCAAGACCGGCGCGACCAAGGAAACCGCCCTGCAGGGCGTCTTCATCGCCATCGGCCACAAGCCCAACACCGAGCTCTTCGTGGGACAGCTGGACATGGACAACGGCTACCTGGTCACGCAATGCGGCCGCATGGGCAACGCCACCCAGACCAGCCTCCCCGGTGTCTACGCCGCCGGCGACGTCGCCGACCAGATCTACAAGCAGGCCGTCACCAGCGCCGGCACCGGCTGCATGGCGGCGCTCGACGCCGAGAAGTACCTGGACAACCTTGGATGAAGCGCCGGCGCGCGCCGACCGAGGAGGAGCGCGCATTGTTTCGCGAGGCGGTTGCCGGAGCAAAGCCGATCGTACCCGATAAGGTTCACCACGAACCGCCGCCGCCACCGGCGAAGCCGGTCCAGCGCTGGAAGGACGAGGCGGCGGCGCTGACGGAATCCCTCTCGCCCGAACCGCTCGACCTGCGCCTGGAGGGCGGCGACGAGCCGGCCTTCATGCGCCCCGGCCTGGCGCGCACGGTGCTGCGCGACCTGCGCCGCGGCCGCTGGGTGGTGCAGGACGCCCTCGACCTGCACGGCGCCACGCGCGACGAGGCGCGCCTGCTGCTGGCGGAATTCCTCGCCGAATCGCTGCGCCGCGGCCTGCGCTGCGTGCGCGTGGTGCACGGCAAGGGCCTCGGCTCGCCCGGACGCGAGCCGGTGCTGAAGGGGCTCGTGAAAAGCTGGCTGATGCAGCGCGCCGAAGTGCTCGCCTACTGCCAGGCCCGCGCCGCCGAGGGCGGCGCCGGCGCCTTGATCGTCCTGCTCAAGGGACAGGG
>CAJPFL010000109.1 GCA_905339315.1 Rhodocyclaceae bacterium | reverse complement strand
TCGCCGGCGCGGCGCACGATCACCGTGTCGCCGATGCGCACGTCCTTGCGCCGCACCTCGTCCTCGTTGTGCAGCGTGGCGTTGGTGACGGTGACGCCGCCGACGAACACCGGCGCCAGGCGCGCCACGGGAGTGATCGCGCCGGTGCGGCCGACCTGAACCTCGATGCCGAGCACCTGGGTCATTTCTTCCTGCGCCGGATACTTGTGGGCGACCGCCCAGCGCGGCTCGCGGCTGACAAAGCCGAGCTGCTCCTGCAGGGCCAGCGAATTGACCTTGTACACGACGCCGTCGATGTCGAACGGCAGGGCATCGCGCAGGGCAAGGATGCGCGCGTGAAAGCCGATCAGCGCCTCCGCGCCGCGCGCCACGATGCGGTGCTCGCACACCGGGATGCCCAGGGCCTCGAGCGCATCGAGCGTGCCGCTGTGGCTGGCCTGAAGCGGCCAGCCGCGTGCTTCCCCGACGCCGTAGGCGTAAAAGGACAAGGGTCGTTCGGCGGCGACCTTCGGGTCGAGCTGGCGGATGCTGCCGGCCGCGCCGTTGCGGGGATTGACCAGGGTTGGACGGCCCTGTTCGCGCTGGCGCGAGTTGTAGCGCTCGAAATCGGGGCGGCTCATGAAGACCTCGCCGCGCACTTCCAGCAGTGCCGGGGGATGGCCGCAGAGGCGCAGCGGGATGCGGTGGATGGTACGCACGTTCTGGGTGACGTCCTCGCCGGTCTCGCCGTCGCCGCGCGTCGCCGCCCGCACCAGCACGCCCACCTCGTAGCGCAGGCTGATCGCCAGGCCGTCGAACTTCAGCTCGGCGGCGTACTCGACCGGCGGCGCGTCCTGCGCAAGCCCGAGGGCACGGCGCACACGGGCATCGAAACTTCTCGCCCCTTCCGGTCCGGTATCCGTCTCGGTCCTGATGGAGAGCATCGGTACGGCATGACGCACCGGCGCGAATTCGGGCAGCGGACGCCCGCCGACGCGCTGAGTCGGCGAATCCGCCGAGCGCAGCTCGGGATGGGCAGCTTCGATGTCCTGCAGCTCGCGGAACAGGCGGTCGTACTCGGCGTCCGGCACGGTCGGCGCATCGAGCACGTAGTAGGCGTGGTTGTGCCGTTCGATCTCGGCGCGCAGCGCCTCGGCCCTCGCGGCGGCTTGGCGCGGCGCCGGCATCGCGTTCAGGAGAACAGGCGCAGCGCCTGCGTTCCGCCGGCGATCAGGCCCTGCGCCGCCATGCGCTGCTCGATTTCGACGATCTTGTCGTGGATGACGTCCAGCGCGCTGTCGGCGAGCGGCGCACGGTTGTCGTCGACCAGCGTGCCGCCGAGGCTGGCGACGCACTGCTTCGCCAGCGCCGTCATGCGGTCGAAGGCCAGCGGCCCGTTGGCGACGCGCGGCACATCCAGCGTGAAAGTGACGCCGTGGGTGAACAGCGTCTTCATCTCCTCGGCGGCGAAGGGCAGCGCTTCGAGGCTGGAGAGCGTGTACAACGTGGCGCCGGCGTCATCGGCGGCGTGGAACATGCCATCATCGTGGAGCGTCATGCCGGCCGCCTCGGCCAGGCCGCGCAGCTTGGTGCCGGCAAACGGCGCGCCGGTGGCAACGACGTTGATGCCGATCTGGATGTCCACGCCTGCGCAAAAGCGATCGATCTCGGCGGCGCGCGCCAACACGTCGTTGCGCTCCGGCAGATCGGCCACGGCGAGGAATTCGCCGGCGAGCCGCTGCACGCCGTTGAGAAACAGGGTCAGCTCGGAATCCGTCAGCGGGCCGCGACGGTCGGCCAGCTGCAACGCCGCGCGCAGCCGTCGGTAGTCGCCAGCCCCGTCTGCCGTCAGCCGCTCCCAGACAGTATTGTGTTCATTCAGGCCGCACCAGCAAACCGGCTTGCTGAGCTGGCCCATGGCCAGGTGCTGTGCCTGCCAGAGATAGGGGCCGCCGATCGTCTCTGCAGATTCGAAGCGGATCACGCAGTCTATCGCCGGGTCGGCCAGTTCCTGCGGCGGCTCCGCCGCGGCGCCCGCTTCCCGCAGGTCGGCTGCTGCCTCCCTGCCAGCCTGTGGCTGGAAGGCGTCGGTTTCCACCTGCGCATCCTGAATGGCCGGCTCGATGCGTTCCGCGGCAGTCGTCTCTCCCCAGGCAGCCTCGGGAGAATCCGCCTGCTGCCGGCCCAGCAGGACATCGGGGTGTTCAGCGCGGAAAACACGCTCGGCCAGCTTGCGGTGCTTGCGTTCCTGCCACTTGTTGTAGGCGAACACCCCTCCCACCAGGGCGACGCCGAGGACGATGAGGGAAAGCTGCAGGTCGCTCATGCCGGCACCGCCTCGTCGCTCATGCGCAGCGCTTCCTCGATATCCACCTCGACGACGCGCGAGACGCCCTGCTCCTGCATGGTGACGCCGACCAGCTGGCGGGCCATTTCCATGGTGATCTTGTTGTGGGTGATGAAGAGGAACTGCGTCTGCGCCGACATGCGCTTGACCATCTCGCAGAAACGCTCGGTGTTGCTGTCGTCGAGCGGCGCATCCACCTCGTCGAGCATGCAGAACGGCGCCGGATTGAGCTGGAACAGCGAAAACACCAGGGCGATGGCGGTCAGCGCCTTCTCGCCGCCGGAGAGCAGGTGGATGGTGCTGTTCTTCTTTCCGGGCGGCTGCGCCATGACCTGGATGCCGGAGTCGAGGATCTCCTCGCCGGTGAGGATCAGCCGCGCCTCGCCGCCGCCGAAGAGCTGCGGGAAGAGGATGCCAAACTGGCGGTTGACGTTGTTGTAGGTGTCCTGCAGCTGCTCGCGCGTCTCGCGATCGATGCGGCGGATGGCGTCTTCCAGCGTGCCGATGGCCTGGTTGAGGTCCTCCGACTGGCTGTCGAGGAAGCCCTTGCGCTCGCGCGAAGTGTTGAGTTCGTCGAGCGCCGCCAGGTTCACCGGGCCGAGGGCCTCGATCTCGCTGCCCAGGCGGGCGATGTCCCCCTGCAAAAGCGGCTCCCTCGTCTCGCGCGTCAGTTCCGGCGCCAGTGCCTCCACGTCGGCATTTGCTTCTGCCAGGCGGGCGGCATGCTGTTCTTCGTTGAGCTGGGCAGCCTGCTCCTTCAGGCGCAGCTCGCCGATGCGGTCGCGCAGCGGATTCAGCCCCTGCTCGGTCTTCAGGCGCGCCTCCTCGAGCTGGCGCAGCTCGGTCGCGGCGCCTTCCAGCGCGTCGCGGAAGCTCGCCAGCGTGCTCTCGCGTCCCTGGCGCGCCGCCAGCGCCTGCTGCAGCTGCTGCTCGGTTGCTCCCTCGCTGATGGACTCACCTTCCTGGCGTCGCGCCGCCGTCTCGGCGACGATGCGTTCGAGCTGCTCGCGCGCCACTTCGCGCGAGCGGCCGATCTCTTCGAGCTTGCCCGAGCATTCGCGTTCGGCGAATCCCGACTCCTGCAGTTCACGCCCCAGCGCCTGTTCGACGGTGCGCTGCTCGCGCAGCGCCGCGTCGCGGAGGCGCATCTCCTCGATGGCCGCCTCCAGCCGGGCGCGCAGCTCCTGCACCACCGAAGTCAGTCGCGCCACCTCGCCGTCGGCGATCTGCCGACGGCTGCGTTCGGTATCCTCGCCGGCGGCGATTTCCGTCAGGTCGGCGTTGATCTGCGCGATGCGGGCCTCGTAGCGCTGCACCGACTCGCCCAGCTTGACGGCCTCGACCTGCGCGGCATGCGCCGTCTGCTGCAGTTCCTGCGCCTCGCGCTGGGCATCGGCCAGATGGCTGCGGTGGTCGGCCAGGCCGGATTCGGCCGCGGCCAGCGTCGCCGCGGCAATGCGGGCCTCGTCCTCCAGCCCGACGCATTCGGCATCCAGCTGACCGATCTCGCGCTGGCGCTCGATGACGCCATGGGTGCGCGCCTCCGGCACATACAGCACGAAGCTGTGGCGCGAGACGACGTGGCCGGCCTGGCTCACCCACAGGCGGCCGCCGGGCAGGCTGGCGCGCCGCGCCGCCAGGCTGCCGAGGTCGTTTGCCACGTAAACGCCGGCCAGCCATTCACTCAGCGCGGCCTCCCAGCGCGGGTCGCTGCAGCGCACCTTGTCGCGCAGCGGCACGTCGGCATCGAGGCCGGCGGTCTCCCCCGCCATTGAGATGTCGCTCGCGAAGACCAGCGCCAGCGTCGCCGGCGGCGGGTCGGCCAGCACGCGCTCGGCAGTCGGCTGGTCGACGCCGGCCAGGGCACCGAGACGCTCGCGCAGCACTGCTTCCAGCGCGGTCTCCCAGCCCGGTTCGACCTTCAGGCTCGACCAGATCGGTTCCGCGGCATCGAGGCCGTGGCGTTTCAGCCAGTCGCCCAGCTTGCCTTCCTGCTGGACGCGGCTTTGCAGCTGTTTCAGGGCGTCGCGGCGGGCGCGCGCCTCGGTCAGGCGCTTCTGCGTGCTCGACTGCGCTTCCGCCGCCTCGCGGCGCTGCGCCTCATGCTCGGGCAGGCGCTGCTGCAATTCGTCGACGCGGTTGCGCTTCGCCTCGACCTGGGTGTCGAGTTCGGCGACGCGTGCCTGCAGGGCGGCCAGCGCCGCGGTGTCAGGCTGCGCGATCTGGCCGCGCTCGCCTTCCAGTCTGCCGCGACGCTGCAAGAGCGATTCAAGCGTCTTGTCGGCGTGGCTCTTGTGCGCTTCTTCGACGCGCAGGCCCTGCTCGGCCTGGGCCAGCTCGCGGCGCAGGGCGTTGGCGGCTTCCTCGGACGCCTTCAGCGCGCCTTCCGCCTCGGGCAGGCGGGCGGCGGCCTCGGCGTGGCGCGCCGTGGCGCCCTGCACGCGCTGCGCGGCATTCTCCAGCAGTTCCTTCCAGCGCGCCTCGTCGCGGTCCAGCGTCTCCGCCTGGCCGCGCCAGTGGCTGTCCTCGCCCTCCAGCTGGCTCAGGCGCGACTCGACTTTCTGGCGCAGGTCGCGCAGATGGTTGAGCTCGGCTTCCAGGCGCGCCACCTCGGCGTTGGCGGCGAACATCTCGCTTTGCGCGGCATGCAGGGCATCGCTGGCGGCATAGTGGGTGCTGCGCGCCGTCTCGACGCGGGCCTCCAGGTCGCGCAGGCTGGCGGTTTCGGCTTCGAGCCTGGTGACGGCCTGCTCGACGTTGCGCAGCAGCTTCTCGCGCTGCTCGCGCGCCTCGTTGCGCTTGTAGAGCCACAGCAGGTTCTGCCGGCGCGTCAGCTGGGCGTGCAGTTCGTGGTACTGCTTCGCCACCTCGGCCTGGCCTTCCAGCTTCTCGATCTGGCTGCCCAGCTCGTTGCGGATATCCTCGACGCGGGCAATGTTCTCGCGGGCATCCGCCAGCCGGTTCTCGGTCTCGCGCCGGCGCTCCTTGTACTTGGTCACCCCGGCCGCCTCTTCGAGGAAGAAGCGCAACTCCTCCGGCTTGGCCTCGATGATGCGCGAAATCATGCCCTGCTCGATGATGGCGTAGGCGCGCGGACCCAGGCCGGTGCCCATGAAGAGGTCGATCACGTCCCGCCTGCGAACGTGCATGTTGTTGATGTAATAGGAGGACTCGCCGTCGCGGTCGAGCACGCGTTTCACCGCGATCTCGGCGTATTGCGACCACTGGCCGCTGGCGCGGCCCTGGGCGTTGTCGAAATGCAGCTCGACGCTGGCGCGGCCGACGGGTTTCCTCTGGCCGGAGCCATTGAAGATGACGTCCTGCATGGATTCGCCGCGCAACGCGGTGGCCTTCGATTCCCCCAGCACCCAGCGCACGGCGTCGATCACGTTGGATTTGCCGCAGCCGTTGGGGCCGACCACGCAGACGAGCTGGCCGGACGTGAGGATGGAAGTCGGGTCGACAAAGGTCTTGAACCCGGCAAGTTTCAGCTTGGTTAAACGCACGTCTTCAGAAGGCTCTGTTTTTGTTGAGGAACGGCGCGAAATGAGTGCCGCGCCGCAGGGTGTTTGGGTGCTTATAATACCATCTTCGTCACTCTCTCCGAACCCACCGGCATGCCTTCAAAAGCCTCCAAAACCCTCGACACCTTCCCCAATCCGGAAGGGGCGCGGGACTACCTGATTCACATGGAAATTCCGGAGTTCACCTGCCTCTGCCCGAAGACCGGACAGCCGGATTTCGCCACCCTGATCCTCGACTACATCCCCGACCGGACCTGCGTCGAACTGAAGAGCCTGAAGCTGTATGTCTGGTCCTACCGCAACGAGGGCGCCTTCCACGAAGCGGTCACCAACCGCATCCTCGACGATCTCGCCAGGGCAACCAGGCCGCGCTTCATGCGCCTGACGGCGAAGTTTTTCGTGCGCGGCGGCATCTTCACCACGGTGGTGGCGGAACACCGCAAAAAGGGCTGGAAACCGCAGCCGAAGGTCGAACTCGACGCCTTTCCCGCCCAGTCCAATACGCGGTTCTAATCAGGCAGGAGCTCGCGCACCTTGTCCAGGCGCGCGAAATGGCAGCCCTCCGAATCGATGGCGAGCCAGCCTGCACGCTTCCAGCCACTCAGGGTGCGCGCCACGGTTTCCAGGCGAACCCCGATGATTTCACTCAGCTGTTCCAGCGTCAGCGTGATTGGCAGGCGCGCCTTGTTGCCTTTCTTGTCCACCCCGTAGCGGTCGATGAGCATGGTCATCAGCACGGCCAGGCGCTGCGGCACGGCGCCGGCGCTGACGATCTCGATCTTCTGGATGAACGCTTCGGTAAAGCGGCCGATCTCGATGCGCAGCGGAGCGGCAAGACGCGGATATTTCTCGGAAAATTTGAGGATCGCATCCGAGTCGACGAAAATCCCCGCCATGCCGTCGTTCATCGACACCGCGTCGGTCGGATATTTCATGCCGGACCAGATGGCGAAAATGCCCATCGAATCGCCGGGGCCGTACAGGCCATAGGTGCGGCTCACGCCTGCCCGGTTGCGGCGGGCCGTCTTGGCCAGCCCTTGCTCGATGAAAAGCGATTTGCGATTGACTTCCCCCTGGTGCCAGAGGTATTCGCCGGCGCGAAACGCCTGCACGCTGGCGGCGGCGGCAAGCTCGGAGAGCACACGCGCCGGCAGCTTGGCGAACAGCGGGAAGCGCTGCATGCGCTTCACCAGCTCTTCCTTGCCGGGCTGGCCCGACGGCAGCGGCGCATGCCGTCTGATGCGACGGAAGGCGCGGCGCGGCAGATCCACGGAAAATTCCGCAGCGCTGCCTGTCACATGGTTTTTACGCTGAATCATCGACAGATTTCCTCCTGACCGGATCCTGCCCGGTTCCGGCGTATTTTTTATTTATTGACAAACGTCAACAGGGCGAATCCTATCATTTTCTGCGTGTCGACAAGCCGCCCGATCAGGATTCTTCGGCTAAGATAACCAGCGACGATGATTCCCCCCGCCGATTTCCAGCAGCACACCCCGATGATGCAGCAGTATCTGCGCCTCAAGGCGCAGTACCCGGAGCTGCTGCTGTTCTACCGCATGGGGGACTTCTACGAGCTGTTCTTCGAGGATGCCGAGAAGGCGGCGCGCCTGCTCGACATCACGCTCACCTCCCGCGGCCAGTCGGCCGGCCGGCCGATCCGCATGGCCGGCGTGCCCTACCACGCCGTCGAGCAGTACCTG
>CAJPFL010000108.1 GCA_905339315.1 Rhodocyclaceae bacterium | reverse complement strand
GAACAGCTCGGGGGCGACGGCGCCGGCGACGCCGTTGCCGCAGTCGACCACGATCTTCATCTTCCGCGACAGCTTGACGTCGGAGACGATGCGCTCGAGGTAGTCCTGGCGCACATCCACCCGGGTGATCCTGCCGCTGCCCGTGGCGAGCCGGCCCTCGACGATCCGCGTGCGCAGCGCCGTGATGGCCGTGCTGTGCAGGGTGTCGCCGGCGAGCATGATCTTGAAGCCGTTGTAGTCGGGCGGGTTGTGGCTGCCGGTGACCATCACGGCGCTGCCGGTCTTGAGATGATGGGCGGCGAAGTAGCCGAGCGGCGTCGGCACCATGCCGATGTCGGCGACGTCGACACCGCTGGCGCAGATGCCTTCCATCAGGGCGCGCGACAGCTCCGGGCCGGAGAGGCGGCCGTCGCGGCCGACGACGACGGTCTTCACCTTGCGCGCGCGCGCCTCGGAGCCGATGGCGCGGCCGATCGAATACACGGCATCGCGCGTCAGCGTCTGGCCGACGATGCCGCGGATGTCGTAGGCCTTGAAGATTTCGGGGGCGGGTATCTGCATGACGAAGGCTCTCGATGAAGGATGGACCATTATCGCACCGCCGTGCGACGGCGGGATTACCGCTGCGAATCGAAGAAATCCAGCAGCCGCTGCGGCAGCCAGCCGAGATGGCCGGGGAAGGCGCCGGAGACGAAGCCGACATGGCCGCCGGCCTCGGGATACTCGAGCCTGACCGAGGCGGAGACCTGCTGCGGGCCCGGCAGGGCCTGGCGCGGCAGGAAGGGGTCGTTGAGCGCGTTCAGCACCAGCGCCGGCAGGCGCACGCCGCCCAGCCAGGGCTTGCTGCTGGCGCGGCGCCAGTAGTCGGCGGCGTCCCTGAAGCCGTGCACCGGCGCGGTGACGGCGTCGTCGAAGTCGTACAGCGTCTTCGCCGCCAGCATGCGCCGTTCGTCGAAGAGGCCGGGAAAGCGCGCCAGCTTCGCCCTCGAATTCGCCTTCAGGGTGACGAGGAAGCGCTTCGCATAGACCAGGCTGAAGCCCTGCTGCAGGGCCTGTCCGGCGGCGGTGAGGTCGAGTGGTGCGCACACCGCGGCGAGGGCCTGCACCACGTCGCGTGCGGAGTCTTCCTGCTCGCCGGCCCATTTCAGCAGGGCGTTGCCGCCGAGGGAGACGCCGGCGGCGAAGAGCGTGCGCTGCGGGAAAAGGCTGCGCAGCCTTTGCAGGATCCAGTCGATCTCGGCGGAGTCGCCCGAGTGATAGGCGCGCGGCAGGCGGTTCGGCTCGCCCGAACAGCCGCGGAAATGTGGCACGGCGCCGCCCCAGCCGCGCCGTGCCAGCGCCTGCATCAGGGCGGCGGCATAGTGGCTGGCCGAGCTGCCTTCGAGGCCGTGGAAGAGCACCACCAGCGGCGCGCCTGCCGCCTCGGGCGTGGCCAGCCAGTCGACATCGATGAAGTCGCCGTCGGGCGCATCCCAGCGCTCGCGCCGATAGGCGGGCGGTGCGCCCTTGCGCAGGATCGGCCAGATCGTCTGGGCATGGCCGCCGGGCAACCAGGCCGGGGCGCGGTAAGGTGTCAATGCAGCGTCGCGGAGATGTCGGCGGCCACCGCCGCCGGCGCGCTGGAGGCATGGCGCGACAGCAGGTGCCATCCCTGCGCGCCGCGCACGTAGACGGTGCTGGCGATCACCGGCGGGCGCGGCGCCTCCTCGCCGGGAACCGAGTAGTGCTCATGCACGCTGTGCAGCGCCAGCAGGATGCCCTGGCGGCGCACCGGGTCGCCTTGGCGCACGCTGGCGCGCGGGCCGCTGGAGAAAACCTGGCGCCAGCTTTCGCGCACGGCGGCAAAGCCGGCGGCGCGCTCGCCGTTCGGATGCGTGCACATCACTTCCTCGTCCTCGGCCCAGATGGCCATCATGGCATCGAGGTCGGCGCGCTCCAGCGCATCGTAGAAGGCCGCTTCGGCATCCTCGGGCGTGGCGAAGAAACGCATGGTCATGAGAGGGCCTCCTTTGCCGACTCCAGCACCATCGAGGGGGAGAGGTCGTTCAGGCATTTTAGATGCCCCAGCGGGCATTCGCGCTTGAAGCAGGGGCTGCATTCCAGGTCGAGGCTGAGCAGGCGCGCCCGCTGCGACAGCGGCGGCGTGTAGGCCGTGCTGGACGAGCCGTAGAGCGCCACCAGCGGCCGGTCGAGCGCGGCGGCGACGTGCATCAGGCCGGAGTCGTTGCTTACCACCAGGCGCGCGCAGGAAAGCAGGTCGATGGCTTGGCCGAGGTCGGTCTTGCCGCACAGGTTGCGGCAGGCGCCATCCGAGCGCTGTTCGATCTCGGCGCCGATGGGGGCGTCCCTGGCGGAGCCGACGATCCAGACGGGAAAGTCAGCCTCGGCGAGACGGCGCCCGAGTTCGGCGAAATGCGCCGCCGGCCAGCGCTTGGCCGGGCCGTATTCCGCGCCCGGGCAGAAGACGACCGGGGCCGACGTGGAAGCGAGGCCGTGCGCGGCGAGCGTGGCGCGCACACTGTCGCCGTCGACCTCGAGATGCGGCGCGGCCAGCGGCGCCGGCGCAGCGGCGCCGATCTCCTCTGCCAGCAGGGCATAGCGCTGCGCCAGCTGCGGCAGCGCCGTTGCGTCGAGCGCGTGGATGCGGTTGAGCAGGCCGCGTCGCGCCTCGCCCCTGAAGCCGATGCGACGAGGGATGCCGGCGAGGAAGGGCAGGAGGGCGGATTTCCAGGAATTCGGCAGGACGATGGCCGCATCGTAGCCTTCGCGCGCCACTTCGCGCGCCGTGCGCCAGCGGCCGGCAAGGTTGAATTCGCCATGGGCGAAGGGATTCGGAATCACGTCCCGGATTTCACGCATGCGCGCGAGCACCGGCGCCGCCCAGGCCGGCGCGAAGGCGTCGAGGACCAGGCCGGGGTGCCGCTCATGCAGCCGCGCAAACAGCGGCTGCGCGAGGATCGTGTCGCCGATCCAGGAGGGGGCGACGACGAGGGCTTTCCGCATCACGCGGAGACGGTCAATGGTGCCCCTTGGGCGCCTCGCCGCTGAAGGTGTAGCGCGTGCCGCAGTAGGGGCAGGCCGCCTCGCCGGTCTTCAGCGGATCGAGGAAGACGCGCGGATGGCGCGCCCACAGCGGGGCGTCCGGCAGCGGGCAGTGCAGGGGCAGGTCGTGCGCGGTGACGGCGACGTTGCGGGCGGTGTCTTTCACTTCGCTCATGGCGGCTCCTGGTTAACCGTTAACCGGCGTCAGCCAGCCCTTGTGGAAGGGCGAGCGGCCGTTCACCACGTCGAAGAACAGGTTCTGGATCTGGTGCGTGACCGGTCCGCGCTTGCCGGCGCCGATCACCCGGCCGTCCACCTCGCGGATCGGCGTCACCTCGGCGGCAGTGCCGGTGAAGAAGGCCTCGTCGGCGATGTAGAGGTCGTCGCGCGTGAGGCGCTTCGCCTTCACCTCGAAGCCGAGCTCCTTCGCCAGCTGGATCACCGTGGCGCGCGTGATGCCGACCAGCGCCGAGGCGATCTCCGGCTCGTAGATCTGGCCGTCCTTGACGACGAACAGGTTCTCGCCGGCGCCCTCGGCGACGAAGCCGTCGACGTCGAGCAGCAGCGCCTCGTCGTAGCCGTGCTCGGTGGCCTCCATGTTGGCGAGGATCGAGTTGGCGTAGGTGCCGGAATACTTGGCGCGGCACATCGAGACGTTGACGTGGTGGCGCGCGTAGCTCGAGGTCTTGACGCGGATGCCGTTGGCCAGGCCGTCCTCGCCGAGGTAGGCGCCCCACGGCCAGGCGGCGATGGAGACATGCACCTTGGCGCCCTTCGGCGAGACGCCCATCTTCTCCGAGCCGTAGAAGGCGATCGGCCGCAGGTAGCAGGATTCCAGCTTGTTGGCGCGCACCACTTCCCGGTGCGCCTCCATCAGCGTCTCCTTGTCGTACGGCATCTGCATCATGTAGATGTGCGCCGAGTTGAACAGCCGGTCGGTGTGCTCCTTGAGGCGGAAGATGGCCGGGCCGTCGGCGGTCTTGTAGGCGCGCAGGCCTTCGAACACGGCGAGGCCGTAGTGCAGGGAGTGGGTGAGCACGTGCGTGGTGGCTTCGCGCCAGGGCACGAGCTTGCCGTCGTGCCAGATGAAGCCGTCGCGGTCGGCCATGGACATGGTGTTTCTCCAGCGTTGCCTGAAAGCCGGATTTTAGCCGATTTTGCGCCGGCCGCCGCCGCGCCGGCGAGGCACGAAAAAATCCGGATGCCAGGCTTGCAGGCCTGGCAGCCGGAAGACGCTGCGGGTCGGTGGAAGCCGTCAGCCGAGCATGGCGTTCCACATGTTCGTGCCCCACTCCATGGCGCCCTTGCTCGAGGCGGCATTGGCGGCCGGGTCGACCTCGTACTTGACATTGGGGGGGTCGCCGACGGAGACGCTGGCATTGACGTTGATCATGATCGCCATCGAGGTGGACACCTTGCCCCAGCAGATCGCCGACGGCAGGGTGACCACGTCGCCCAGGCCGGCTTCCTTGTACTTGCCGGCGAGGGTGGCGAGGATCTGCTCGCCGACCTGCTGGCCGGCGCCGAAGGCGATGTGGCCGCTCTTCGGCAGCGGCGCGCCCTGCGCGTCGCCGACGACGAAGATGCTCTTGTCCTTGGTGCTCTGGAAGCTGGGCAACTCGATGGCGGCGAAGCGTTCGCCGAGGCCGGCCTTGCGGATCAGGCCGGGGGCGCGCATCGGCAGGATGATGTTGGCGTGCTGGAAGGGGATGTCGCCCTTGCTGGTGGACAGCACCTTCCTGCCGGCGTCGATGGACTTCGGATCGGCCTCGTTGATGTACTCGATCTGCGCCCCGTACATCTCCTTCATCGCCGTCAGCATCGGCTTCGCCAGCGGCGGCGGCATCGGGCCCTTGTTGGCGTCGACGACGATGAGCTTGCCCTTGGTGCCCTTCTCCTTCATGCGCTGGGCGATCAGGCAGGCGCGCTCGTAGGGCGCCGGCGGGCAGCGGTAGGGCGGCTTCGGCACGGTGATGACATAGTGGCCGCCGTTCTCGATAAACGTGGCGACCTGCCGCTGCACCGCCGACTGCTCGAAGGCGCGGAAGCCGACCGGGAACTGGTCCCGCGCCGCCGCGTAGCCGGGCAGCGTTTCCTCCATGTACTCCAGTCCGGTGGCCAGCACGAGGAAGTCGTAGGGGATGCTTTGCGTGGCGGTCTTGACCATGCGTCCGGCGCGGTCGATGTCGAGGACGCGATCCTTGACGCGGCGCACGCCGAGCGAATCGATGACGCCGTAGCTGCGCTGGAAGTCGCTGGCCGGCCTGAATCC
>CAJPFL010000107.1 GCA_905339315.1 Rhodocyclaceae bacterium | reverse complement strand
ACGCCGCAGGTGGTCTGGCGTATCGCGTTGGTCATCTTCGTCGGCACCCTCACCGCACCACCCCGATCAGGGTGTCGTAGAGATAGATGTATTCGCGCTGGATCTGCCCGGCCGGGCTCGCTTCGGCGAGCAGCCGCCCGTCGCGATCGTAGAGGTAGAGGATGTCCTCCGTGGCGTTAGTCTTTCTGGTGCGCTGGCCCAGCGCATTCACCCGGTATTGGGTGGTGCCGGCGGCGGTCACGGCACTGGTCATTCTTCCCCGGGCGTCGTAGCCGAAGCTGCTCTGCCCGTCGCCGGTGATGGCGCCGTTGGCGTCGAAGGTGTAGCTCTTCGGCGGGCCGCTGTCGATGGCGGTGAGCCGGTTGCTCGTCGGGGCCGTGGTATAGGTGCGGGTGGTGCCGCCGACGGTCTGGCTCGTGCGGTTGCCGGTGGCGTCGTAGGCATAGCCCAGGGTGGTGGCCGGCAGGACGGCGCCGGTCAGCCGGTCGGCCGCGTCGTAACCGTAGCTGGCGGTGTTGGCGGCGTTGCCGGCATCGGTCTGGAAGGTAATGCGGGAGGCCGCATCGTAGCCCACCAGCCAGGTCTGGCCGCCCAGGCTGTAGCTGGCGATGCGCCCGTCCTGGTCGAAGCTGCGCGTGATGGTCTGATTGGCGCCGTTCATGAAGCTCTTCACGCCGCCGAAGGGCTGGTACTGGATGGCGCTCGCCAGCACCTTGACCTGGCCGTTGTCGGTGAGCTGGATCTGGCTGATGCGCCCGAGGCCATCATGCGTGTAGTCGATCCTCCGCCCCGAGGGGTAGGTGACGGATGCTAGCCGGCCGTTGGCATAGCCGTAGGTCGTGGTGTGGACCACGCCGGCCAGGGCGCGCGCTTCACTGGTGACGCGCCCAAGGGCGTCGTAGCCATACTGGATCGAGGCAGTGACGTTCCCGCCGGTGAGCTCTTCGATGAGGCGCACCCGGCCGATGCCGTTCGTGCCCAGGTCGTAGGTGGTGCGCACCTGGCTGCCGTCGGCGTGGGTAACGAGGGTGACGCGGTTCAAGGCGTCGTACTGGTAGGTGGTCGACTGGCCCTTGGCGTCGCTGCGGCTGGTGAGGTTGCCGGCCGCGTCATACACGCTTTGCGTGGTGCCGGTGTCGGGCGAGACCTGCGTCGTAACGTTGCCCAGTCCATCCACGGCATAGGTGGTGGCCAGATTGCGCGGATCGGTGACTTGCGTCAGTTGATCCTGTCCGTTGTAGGCGTAATTGATCTGGCCGCCGGTCGGATCGGTGGTCCGGATCAGCCGGTTCAAGGCGTCGTAGGCGCTGGTGGTGGCGTGGCTGAGGGGATCGGTCACGCTGGTGACGTTGCCGTTGGCGTCATAGGCATAGGCGGTGGTCTGGCTGGCGGCGCCAATGTCCTGTGCCAGCCGGCTCAGGGCGTCGAAGACACGCTGGCGAAGCTGGGTGAGCTGGCTGGCCGGGTCCCTGACCTCCTCGCGCGTGCGGTTGCCCATGGCGTCCAGCGTGTAGGCGATGCTGTTGCCGAGGTTGTCGGCCACGCCGGCCAGACGCTGTGCGGCATCGTAGGTGTAGGCCAGATAGCTGCCATCGGGCAGGGTCACGCGAGTGAGCTGGCCGACGCCGTCATATTGGTAGCTCGTCGTCTCGCCGTCGGCGCTGCGGGCGGCAAGGCGGCCGCGTGCATCGTAGGCCAGTGTCGTGGTGAGCCCATTGGGATCAGTAATGGTCAGCGGCCGACCATGGGCATCGTAGCCGGTGATGTTGGTGATCTGGCTCAGCGCGTTGGTGGTGCTGGCAAGATTGCCGCGCCTGCCCAAATCGGGGTCATTGGCCGGATAGTAGGTATAGGTGGTGAGGTCGCTGACATCCGTCCTCGGGCCATCTGCGGTCAGCATCTGGCCCGGGCTGGAGTAAGTCCAGGTCCAGGTGCGCGGGGTGCCGACGGGCGTGGCAGCAAAACCCTGGCTGCCGTTGGCGTCATTCGTGGCCTGCAAGGTCCTGGTGAGCATGTTGCCCTGTGCATCGTAGGTATAGCTGGTGATGCGCAGGGGCTCGGCCACCTGTAGCGGCAGCCTGAACGTGGCATGCCAGCTGGTCGTGGTGGTGCGCGCCTGGGGCGCGCCATAGGCTTCGACCCGGCTGGTCTCGAGGTTGCGTGCAAGTTCGTAGGTGTAGCGCGTCTGGTTCCCCAGAAAATCCGTGCGCGTGGCGAGATTGGCGTTAGCGTCGTAGGTGTAGGACCTCGATCCCGCGCCATGCCCGGATCCGGCGGGCTGCGTTTCGCTGCTGATGCGATAAAACCCCTGGACAATCTGGAAATTGTAGCTGCGCTGCGTGCCCAGGGGGTCGGTCACGACCGTGCTGTTGGTGCCAAAGGCGAACTGATGCCGATCCGCGCCACCTGCGTGCTCACTCTGTATGGCACGGCCTTGCGTGTCGTAGCTGAAATTGGCGAAGCGCTGACCGCGCTCGTCGGTTATGCCGGTGAGGGCATTGGGAAAGCTGGTGTTCTCATAGTGGTAGGTTCTGACAACACTCCCCGGAAACGTGACGGTCGCCAGATTGTTGCTTGCGTTGTAGGCGTATTGAATGATGCCGCCGTTGGGATCGGTCGAGGTCACGATTCGGCTGGCGCTGTCGTAGCCGAAGTTCAGGGGTCGCCCATAGTGATCCGTGACGCGGATCAGGCGGTCGGCGATATCGTAGGTCAGCGTCTGGGTCCGGCCGGCACGGTCGGTGATCGAAAGCAGCTTTCCGGCCGCATCGTAGAGTTCCGCTTCGTCCTGCTTGCTGGTGTATTTCCAGCCGGTGACGATGCCGGAAGCGTTGGTAAAACGTTCCAGCTTGCCTGGGATGGCTGCGTTGGCAATCCATGCGCCGCCGGAGAGCCAGAAGAAATACACCTTGCCATCGGGGCGGTAGAGTCCGACGATGTAGGACGCTGGTCCTTGCCCCATGCCAATGCTGCGATCCCAGTTGCTCTGCCACTGGGTCCCCCATCTACCCAGTCGAGAAGAATCCATGCTGTTGTATTGGATCCTCAGATCGAGCGGGAAAGCTCCGGCGCCCTGGTAAAGCACCTCGGCCTGGTGCTTGTTGCCAATGGCGCTATTGACCAGATTGCCCTTGTCGGTCGTCGGGCACGTTTCGCAAGAACCAAAGTTGACCGGATAGAGCCCGCACTTGCCGGTTACGGGATTGCGCCACAGGCCCGAAGGACAGGAGGAAGCGTTATAGCACTGATTGACAACAAGATTCCCGCCAGAGGGACACGTGTTGAAAATGACTGCGGTGTTGTAGGTTGTGTTGCACTGGGTCGCCCCGTTGAAGAGGATCGTTGACATGACCTCAACATAGTCATTCTGGCTAACATAGGCAGGCTCTTCCTTCGTCTGGCATCGAGGATTGAGTTTGTTAGTCCACCAATTGATCTTTGTTGCGCCCGGCATGAACGGCGGCACACTATAGGCATCCCACGCCGCCTTCGCGGCAGCAGCAAAAGATGGATATACGGTCGGACCTGCCGGATTGTTGCCAATTTGTTTCCGGTACTCCCTGATAGCTTGGTACGTGTCGGCTTGAACCGCTGAGCTGACGACAAGCTGGCTCAACAGAAATATTCCGATGCCAATACAGCGAAGCAGGCATTGCATTTTCTCGAAATGCCTGCGAAGCCGAATTAAATTGGGTTGAGCACTGCGCTGCATATTCACATCCAGGGTTTAGAAAACGTCAGAAGCCATTCCCCAGCGCTGGTTGCATCCGCAATGGCTCTTAAATGGTTCGAAGAAAAACAGGAACGGTGCAAGAGGAGGCGGGCGCAGCGCACCATTGCTTGTAGCAGAACCCCTTTTCACTTTACCTCCCCCAATAATTCTTGTTCCGGCTTTAGCCGCGTATAGCAGCACGCACTGTTCAAGCTGAATTCTTTTGAAGGTTTGCATTGTCCTTTTCGGCGCTATGCAAAGTCAATATACGACTTTGTATATAGCATAAGTATTCGACAATTTACCTGGCTGTTTTAAATGGATCAGGGCGTATACCCAAGCCTGTTCAGATTCTGCTTCATCTCGCCTATGGACATCGTTAAGCGGGACCTGCCCAGCCTGGTCCCGCCGTTGCGGGCGCTCCTGAAGTGATTCCTCAGCGCAGGTTGCCGGGCGAGCTCTTCAACCGGGAGGCTTGTCCTGTCTGGCTACCCGCATGACCGCGGCGGTTCGGGTTTCCACGCCGAGCTTCTCGAAGATGCGTTCGAGATGTTTTTCGACTGTACGCGGGCTGGCGCCGAGAATCGCGGCCACATCGCGGTTTGTCTTTCCCGCCGCGACCCAGTCGAGCACCTCCCGTTCGCGCGGCGTCAGCGCCAAGGCTGTGCGTCTCCTCGATAGATCCGAAGGCAGCAAAGGCATCCGGTCAAGCGCAACGCTGTAGCGATATAGGTTGGCGACGTGGGGTCGCAATACCTCGGAAAGGTCGCGTTCCCGCTCGCAGAATTTTGCCCGTTCCCGATTGAACACAAAGCTCACCAGGAACCGCTCGTCGACGTGGATCGGCATCGCCATCGTGTGCTCGATCCGGATCGGACGGTAATAGTCGTTGTAGAGCGGCAGGCGATGGAATTCGGCAGGACGGAGGAGGTCCGAGATGCGCGTCGTGACGGCATGGGCGTTGCGGCTGTGCGCACGCACGAGCGGATGCTCATGGAAGTAATGGTCGAAGACCTCGACCGCGCTGCGGGAAAGCAATCCCTCCGGCCTGACGATGCGGTGTCCGCTTTCGATGTCGCAAACGACCAGGGTGGTGAGGTCGGATCCGATGAGCCGGGGCAGAAGTTCGATGCCGCGCCTGGCAAAATCGCCGCTGCCTGCGCAGCAGTCGCCGAGCGCGTGCAGGACATCGAGTGCCCTGCGCAAATCGCGGCTGGAAAGCTGGTTCGCCGATACGGCAGGCGGCTGCGGGTGAAACATGGTCGTGCTCCCGGCAAGGAACGACGCGGCACCTGATTCTCTATAGCAGGCTGCGTGCCTGCCTGCAAGGCATTCCGGCCACTTACGTAGGGTTACGTATTTCCGTTCAGGCTTCCCGGCGGTACAAATGACGGCAAGCCGGTTGCACCGACCGGCGTCATCGAACCGAATGGAGGTATCGCATGGAAAAGGCCGAACACAAGGATTTCCGCAAACCGGACGAAGTCCGCGAGTTTCCCAAGGGCAGGCTGGAACTCATCAACATCGGCGGCGCGACGATCGGCAGGGCTGTTTTCGAACCGGGATGGAAGTGGTCGACTTCTGTGCAGCCGATCGCCAGGACCAAAAGCTGCGAAGCGCCCCACTTCCAGTACCACGTCTCCGGGACGCTCAGGATACTGATGGACGATGGCGCGGTGTTCGATTGCAATCCGGGCGATGTTTCCCTGCTCCCCTCGGGGCACGACGCCTGGGTCGTCGGCAGCGAGCCGGCCGTCGTCGTCGACTTCCAGGGAATGATCGATTATGCGTCGTCCCACGAGACGCACGCCTGAGGAGAATGCCATGCTGACGCACGCACCGATGACGACCATTCTTCCGGTCAAGGACCTGAGCCGCGCCTGCGATTTCTACGGCAAGACGCTCGGTCTCAGCGCTACGGGTCTGCAAGCCGACGGCAAGTTCCTGTTCAACTGCAACGGCGGCGCGGTGCTCGCGCTTTTTCCTAAGCCGGAAGGGACCCGGGCCGAGCATACTGCGGTCAGCTTCAGGGTCGACGACATCGTTTCGGAGATCCGCGACCTGGAATCGCGCGGAGTGAAGTTCCAGGACTACGACCTGCCCGGCTTCAAGACCGTCGGCCACGTCTGCGTGCTCGGTTCGGAAAAGGCGGCCTGGTTCAACGATCCCGAGGGCAACATTCTCTGCCTGCACGAAGACGTCGGCGCCAGGTGAAACCGCTCGACTATCATCCCGGCCAGATCGCAGCGCAGACGGAGGCCGGCACACGTCATGTCGCGCAGAAGCTGGCCGACTGGGTCGGACCGGTTGCGGACTTCGCGCGCGGCGCCGATCTCATCGTGCTCGCCACAGCGGAGGCCGCGGGCGGATTGAGATTCACCGTGGTATCGGGCAGCCCGCCGCTTGTCCGGATCGCCGAGCAACCCGAACTGCGGATGAGCTTGCCGCCGGCCGTGGGCATCAACCTGCCCATGCCGGCTGTCTGCGGCGGGCTGGCGATCAATCTCGGGCTGGCACGCCGGGCGCGAGTCAACGGCATCCTCCAGCTCGGCGCGTCCGGTCCGGAACTTCTTGTCACCGAAGCATTCACGTTGTGCAGAAAATACATGGCGCCTTCCGTGGCGATCGAGCCGGCACTGCGCATCGGGCCGGCCAGGTGCGAGGCGGTTGCACTCGACGCGCCCTGGCTGATCGACCTGATCGCGCGCGCCGAGACGACCTTTCTCGGCAGCCTCAGCCCGGCCGGGATGCCCGACGTTGCACATCGCGGCGGCAAGCCAGGCTTCCTGAAGTACGAGCCAGGCGCGCGGCTGCTCTCCTGGACGGAATTCGTCGGCGATGGCGTGTTCAAGAGCGCGGGCAACATTCGCGCCACGAAAACCATGGCGCTGTTGGCCGCCGATCTTGAATCGGGGGATGGCGCGGTGCTGTTCGGGCATGCCGAGTACGAAACCACCTACACGAAGGGCCAGCCGCGCACGGATGCCCTCGTCCAGCATCAGAAGGAGTTCCCTTCCCAGGGCGCGATGACTTGTACCATCGATCGGGCAGAGCGCCTGGCTGGCCTGCTGCACCCTCGCGAGCGCATTGCGCGGGCACCGCGCATCACCAGCCGTTCGGCGGTCACGGAGCAGATGCCGCGCTGAAGCAGCGAAGTCCGCCTGGTTCGAGCCCGGGCTGGCAGACGGACCGGTGTCGCACGTGCTGGATTGAGGGGTTCAGACCAGGCCCTTCGATACGCGCTTCGCGCTACTCAGGGCGAACGGTTTTTTTCCGTTCGTGGTGAGTAGGCGCATAGCGCCGTATCGAACCACAACCCGGATTCAGTGCAGGTCGACGGCGAAACGCTTCAGGTCTTCGAGCGCGACGATGTCCAGCGTCGCCTCGTTGGTGGCATTGAGGACTACCTGCGGCGCCTTGCCGGCCTGCAGGGCTTCGCGCCAGCGCGCGGCGCACAGGCACCAGCGCTGGCCCGGCTGCACGCCGGGGAATTCGTATTCGGGCCTCGGCGTCGACAGGTCGTTGCCGCGCGCCTTCGAGAAGGCGAGGAATTCCTTGCTGGCGACGATGCAGACGGTGTGGCGGCCGATGTCCTCCGGCGAGGTATCGCAGCAGCCGGTGCGGAAGAAGCCGGTGACCGGCTGCTCGCTGCAGACGCCGAGCGGGCCGCCGAGGACGTTGCGCTGCAGGCCGCCTTCGTCGCGGTTCACACCGTCACTCCTTCTCTTCGATCCAGGCAGCCTGAATGGCTTCCAGAATCTTCTCGCCGCAATGGCCCGGATCGTCGTCGAAGTCCGGCAGCGCCCTCACCCAGTTCATCAGGTCGACGAAATTGATCTTCGCCGGGTCGACGTCGGGATGGGCATCGGCCAGCTCGATGGCGATGTCGTTGATGTCGGTCCATTTCATTTCTTGTGGCCCTCGCTCACCATGTTGATGGTGTATTTCGGGATTTCCACCACCAGCGGCGTCTGCGCCACCAGCGCCTGGCAGGACAGGCGCGAGTGCGGCTCCAGGCCCCAGGCCTTGTCGAGCAGGTCCTCCTCCTTCTCCTCGGCCTCGGCCAGATCGTCGAAGCCCTCGCGGACGATGACGTGGCAGGTGGTGCAGGCGCAGGATTTCTCGCAGGCGTGCTCGATCTCGATGCCGTTCTGCAACAGTCCGTCACAGAGGGAGGTGCCGGGGGGCACGTCGATCACCGCGCCGTCCGGGCAGAGTTCGACGTGGGGGAGGACGATGATCTGGGTCATATCTTGAACTCGACTATCTTTTGTCCGGTGAGCGCGCGCTTGATGCCCTGGTCCATGCGGCGGGCGGCGAAGTCCTGGGTGGCGGCATTCAGCGAGTCGATGCCGGCCTTGATGGCGCGGTGGTCGGCGCCGGCGATGCGCTTCCTCAGCGCGGCGATCTCCTCGTCGATGTCGGCGCGCTCCTCGACGCGCAGCAGGCGTCCGTCGGCGGCCAGCGCCGCCTCGACGGCCTCGACCAGGCGCTGCGCCTCGACCTGCTGCTCGCGCAGGTTGCGCGCCTGGACGTCGTCGCCGACGTGGTCGATCGACTCCTTCAGCATGCCGGCGATCTCGTCGTCGGTCAATCCGTAGGACGGCTTGACGGTAATCGAGGCCTCGACGCCCGAGGTCATCTCGCGCGCCGAGACGGCCAGCAGGCCGTCGGCGTCGACCTGGAAGGTGACGCGGATGCGCGCCGCGCCCGCCACCATCGGCGGGATGCCGCGCAGCTCGAACTTCGCCAGCGAGCGGCAGTCGGAGACCAGTTCGCGCTCGCCCTGCACGACGTGAAAGCTCATCGCCGTCTGGCCGTCCTTGAAGGTGGTGAATTCCTGCGCCTTGGCGATCGGGATGGTCGAGTTGCGCGTGATCACCTTCTCGGTCAGCCCGCCCATCGTCTCCAGGCCGAGCGACAGCGGGATGACGTCGAGCAGCAGCCAGTCGTCGGCGCCGGCGCGGTTGCCGGCGAGCACGTTGGCCTGCATGGCGGCGCCCAAGGCGACGACCTTCTCGGGATCGAGGTTGGTCAGCGGCTCCTGCTTGAAGTACTCCGCCACGGCGCGCTGCACCTGCGGCATGCGCGTCGCGCCGCCGACCATCACCACGCCCTTGATGTCGTTCACCGTCAGGCCGGCATCGCGCAGCGCCTTGCGCGTCGGTCCGAGGGTTTTCGAGATGAGGGTCCTGGTGATGTCGGCGAAGGTGTCGATCTTCAGCGTCAGGTCGACCGCCTGGCCCGTGCCCAGTTCGGCATGGATCGGCGCCTCGTCGTGGGAGGTCAGCATCTCCTTGGCCTCGCGCGCCTTCAGCAGCAGGCGGCGCGTGTCCTCGATGCTGGGAAAGGTGATGCGGGCGTCGTCGAGGATCCAGCAATAGACGCGCTGGTCGAAGTCGTCGCCGCCGAGCGATGCATCGCCGTTGGTCGCCAGCACCTCGAAGACGCCGCGCGAAAGCTTCAGGATGGAGATGTCGAAGGTGCCGCCGCCGAGGTCGAACACGGCGTAGACACCTTCCGAGGCGTTGTCGAGGCCGTAGGCGATGGCCGCCGCCGTCGGCTCGTTGAGCAGGCGCAGGACGTTGAGGCCGGCCAGCTTGGCCGCATCCTTGGTGGCCTGGCGCTGGGCATCGTCGAAATACGCCGGCACGGTGATGACGGCGCCGACCAGTTCGCCGCCGAGACTGGCCTCGGCGCGCTCGCGCAGCACCCTGAGGATTTCAGCCGAAGTCTCCACCGGGCTCTTGACGCCGGCGACGGTGCGCAGGCGCACCATGCCCTCGGCGTCGAGGAAGTCGTAGGGCATCGACTCGATGTGCGAGACGTCCTTCAGGCCGCGGCCCATGAAGCGCTTGGCGGAGACGATGGTATTGCGCGGATCGGTGGCCTGCGTGCCCTGCGCCGCGTAGCCGACGTCGACGCCGCCGTCGGCCTTGTAGCGCACGATGGAAGGCAGCAGGCTGCGCCCCACCTCGTCCTGCAGCACCACGGCAATGCCGTTGCGCACCGTGGCGACGAGCGAATTGGTGGTGCCCAGGTCGATGCCCACCGCCAGCCGGTGCTGGTGCGGCGCGGCGGACATGCCGGGCTCGGAAATCTGCAGTAAGGCCATTTTGAAGAGAGCTTAGTCCTGACTTTCGAGCGCTTCGAGCGCATCTTGTATTTCGTGTTCCAGCTTTTCGACGAACATCAGCCGGCGCACCGCGTCGGCGGCGGCCGCGTAATCCTTCTTCGCGTCGAGATCGCGCTCGATCTCCGCGCGGATCTCGCCGCCGTGCTTCTCGAGGCGCTGCATCAGCTTTTCCAGCTCGTGGTGCTCGCCGGCGGCGCGCGCCTCGGCCACCGCCTCGCGCCACTCCATCTGCTCCATGAGGAACGCCGGCGACATCGCCGTGTTGCTCTCGTGGTCGGTCTCGGCGCCGGCCAGCCGCAGCAGGTAATGCGCCCGCAGCAGCGGCTTCTTCAGCGTGCGGTAGGCCTCGTTGACCTGGGTCGCCCACTGCATCGACAGGCGGCGCTCGGTCTCCGGCAGGTGGGCATGCCGGTCCGGGTGCACCTTTCCCTGCATTTCGTGATAGGCCTGGTCGAGCTGCGCCGCGTCGATGCGGTAGGCGCGCCTGAGGCCGAACAGCGCGAAGTAATCCTGGCTGAAATCAGGGACCACGGTCAGACGTTGAAGCTTTCCCCGCAGCCGCACTGATCCTTGACGTTGGGGTTGTTGAACTTGAACCCCTCGTTGAGGCCCTCGCGCGCGAAATCCAGCTCCGTGCCGTCGACATACGGCAGGCTCTTCGGGTCGACCAGCACCTTGACGCCGTGGCACTCGAAGACGACGTCCTCCGGCGCCGCCTCGTCGGCGAACTCCAGCTTGTACGACATGCCCGAGCAGCCCGAGGTCTTGACGCCGATGCGCACGCCGACGCCCTTGCCGCGCTTGGCGATGAAGGTGGAAACGTGCTTCGCCGCCCTTTCCGTCAATGTGACCGCCATATCCTCACCTTACCCTTCGTGCTTCTTCTTGTAATCGGCCACGGCCGCCTTGATGGCGTCCTCGGCCAGGATCGAGCAGTGTATTTTAACCGGCGGCAGGGCCAGTTCCTCGGCGATCTGCGTATTCTTGATGTCCAGCGCCTGGTCCACTGTCTTGCCCTTGACCCACTCCGTGACGAGCGAGCTGGAGGCGATGGCCGAACCGCAGCCGTAGGTCTTGAACTTGGCGTCCTCGATGACGCCCTCCTTGTTCACCTTGATCTGCAGCTTCATGACGTCGCCGCAGGCCGGCGCGCCGACCATGCCGGTGCCGATGCCGTCCTCTTCCTTGTCGAAGGCGCCGACGTTGCGCGGATGCTCGTAGTGTTCCAGTACCTTGTCGCTGTAAGCCATTTTCGCTGCTCCTTAATGCGCCGCCCACTGGACGGTGTTGAGATCGATGCCTTCCTTGTACATGTCCCACAGCGGCGACATTTCGCGCAGCTTGCCGATCTGCCGATGCAGGAGCTGGATCGTGTAGTCGATTTCCTCGACCGTGGTGAAGCGGCCGATGGTGAAGCGGATCGAGCTGTGCGCCAGCTCGTCCTGGCGGCCCAGCGCGCGCAGCACGTAGGACGGCTCCAGGCTGGCCGAGGTGCACGCCGAGCCGGAGGACACCGCCACGTCCTTGATCGCCATCATCAGCGACTCGCCCTCGACGAAGGCGAAGCTGATGTTGAGGTTGTGCGGCACGCGCTGCTCCAGGTCGCCGTTGAGGAACACCTGCTCGATGTCGGTGAGGCCCTTCCACAGGCGGTCGCGCAGCATGCGGATGCGCTCGTTCTCGCTGGCCATCTCCTCGCGCGCCAGGCGGAAGGCCTCGCCCATGCCGACGATCTGGTGCGTCGCCAGCGTGCCGGAGCGCATGCCGCGTTCGTGGCCGCCGCCGTGCATCTGCGCCTCGAGGCGGATGCGCGGCTTGCGCCGCACGTAGAGGGCGCCGATGCCCTTCGGGCCGTAGGTCTTGTGCGCCGAGAAGGACATCAGGTCCACCTTCAGCTTCGACAGGTCGATCGCCACCTTGCCGGTCGCCTGGGCGGCATCGACGTGGAAGACGACGCCCTTGGCGCGGCAGATCTCGCCCATCTGCTCGATCGGCTGGATGACGCCGATCTCGTTGTTCACGAACATCACCGAGGCGAGGATGGTGTCGGGGCGCAGCGCCGCCTTGAACTGTTCCAGGTCGACCAGGCCGTTCTCCTGCGGGTCGAGGTAGGTCACCTCGAAGCCGTGGCGTTCTAGCTCGCGCGTGGTGTCGAGCACTGCCTTGTGCTCGGTCTTGACGGTGACGAGGTGCTTGCCCTTGCCCTGGTAGAAGAAGGCCGCGCCCTTGATGGCGAGGTTGTTCGATTCGGTGGCGCCGGAGGTCCACACGATTTCCTTCGGGTCGGCACCGACCAGGGCGGCGACGTTCTCGCGCGCCTCCTCGACGGCCTTTTCCGCCTCCCAGCCATAGGCATGCGAACGCGAGGCGGGGTTGCCGAACTTCTCGACCAGCCAGGGAATCATCTGCTCGGCAACGCGCGGATCGACCGGGGTCGTCGCGGAGTAATCGAGGTAGATGGGAAATTTCAGCATGTTTTTCTCCAGAGCTTTCAGGCGGCCACCGCGGCCAGCCCTTTCAGTTTTCGAACCGTCTCGCCGAGCGCCTGCAGGAAGCGCGCGACATCCTCATCCGTGTTGGCGCGGCCCAGCGAGACGCGCAGCGCACCCTTCGCCATGCCCGCCTCGACGCCCATCGCCAACAGCGTGTGCGAGGGCTCGGGCGAGACGCTCGAGCAGGCCGAGCCGCTCGCCACCGCGAAGCCGGCGCGATCCAGCTGCGCCACCAGGGTCTCGCCGTCGATGCCGGCCAGCGCAAAAAATGTCGTGTTCGGCAGGCGCGGCGCGTTGCGGCTGAAGATCGCCGCGCCGGACACCACCAGGCCCTGCTCCAGTCGGCCGCGCAATTCGTTCAATCTCACCGCATCGGCTTCCTGCCGTGCCACCGCCAATTCGCAGGCAGCGCCGAAACCGACGATGGCCGCCACGTTCTCCGTGCCCGAGCGCAGGTTGCGCTCCTGGCCGCCGCCGGAGATCAGCGGCTTCAATTCGATGCGCTTGTCCAGCACCAGCGCCGCAGCGCCCTTCGGGCCGTAGATCTTGTGCGCGGAAAGTGTCAGCGCGTTCACGCCGGCGGCATTCAGGGCGCGGAAGTCGATGGCCACCTTTCCCAGCGCCTGCACCGCGTCGGTGTGGAACCAGGCGCGCGCTGCCTTTGACTGCGCCGCCAGCGCCGGAATGTCCTGCAGCACGCCGGTCTCGTTGTTGGCGAGCATCACCGACACCAGCGCCGGCTTCTTCGCCAGCGCCGCGGAAAAGTCAGCCTCCGCGACACGGCCCTCGGCATCCACGGCGATCTCGTGCAGTTGCCAGCCGAGCCGCTTCAGCTCCGCCGCCGGCTCGCGCACGCAGGGATGCTCGATGGCCGACACCGCCACGACGGAAGGCTTGAGGCAGGCCGCCGCGCCCTTGATGAACAGGTTGTTGGCCTCCGAACCGCCGCTGGTGAACACCACCTCGGTCGGATGCGCCCCCACCGCCGCCGCCACCTGGCTCCGCGCCGCGTCGATGGCGGCGCGCGCCGCACGGCCATACTCGTGGCGGCTCGAAGCGTTGCCGTAGCGATCCGTCAGGAACGGCAGCATCGCCTCCAGCACGCGCGCATCCAGCGGCGTCGTGGCGTTGTGGTCGAGGTAGGCCGGGGCGAACATGGAACGGCGCTCAGGCCACCGCCACGTTGTCGCGCCGCGCGCCGCGCAGGCGGTCGTCGATCGCCACCGAGGCGGCGACGGCCTTGGCCTTCGGCTGGTTCACCAGGTCATGCAGGGAGACCGAGGCGAGGTACTCGTGCATGCGCTTGTTGAGGTTGGTCCACAGGTCGTGGGTCATGCAGCGATGCTCGTCCTGGCAGTTCTCCATGCCGCCGCAGTTGGTGGCGTCCAGCGGCTCGTCCACCGCCGCGATGATGTCGGCGACGGTGACTTCGTTCATGCCGCGGGCGAGGCGATAGCCGCCGCCGGGGCCGCGCACGCTGCCGACGATGTTGTGGCGGCGCAGCTTGCCGAACAGCTGCTCCAGGTAGGACAGGGAAATCTTCTGGCGCTCGCTGATGCCCGCCAGCGTCACCGGCCCGTTGCTCTGGCGCTGGGCCAGGTCGATCATTGCCGTCACCGCAAAGCGGCCTTTGGTCGTCAGTCTCATGGTTGGATCCTCTCCAAAAGGGCGCTTCCGCGCCTAATACTTGAACATTTCAGTCGACTATACAAAGCCCGATTAGTTCAGTCAACTATTTTGCCCAAATACTGCGGATCGAATTTGTCCGCCGTTGCCAGCTCGTCGGCCTTGCAGACGCCGGATTGCTCCAGGCACTTCAGCAGCATGTCGAGCCGGCGGTCGGTTTCCACGGCATGGTCGAGCAGGCCGTGGATGGCCTGGGACAGCGGATCGTCCTCGTTGCGCGTCACCGCATACGCCGAGAAGCCCATCTGGCCGGCCTTGATTTCGCGGACAATTTCGCTGCGATCCTCGACGATGCGCGCCGGGATGCCGACCGCCGTCGCGCCTGGCGGGACATCGCGCACCACCACGGCGTTGGAACCGACCTTGGCGCGCTCGCCCAGCGTGATCGGGCCGAGCACCTTGGCGCCGGCGCCGATCACCACGCCGCGCTCCAGCGTCGGGTGGCGCTTGCCCTTGTTCCAGGAGGTGCCCCCCAGCGTCACGCCGTGGTACAGCGTGCAGTCGTCGCCGATCACCGCCGTCTCGCCGATCACCACGCCCATGCCGTGGTCGATGAAGAAGCGGCGACCGATGGATGCGCCCGGATGGATCTCGATGCCCGTCATCCATCGCGCGATGTTGGAGCCGAGCCGCGCCAACCACTTCAGGCCAAGACCCCACAGCCAGTGGTTGAATCGGTGATAGACCAGCGCGTGCAGGCCCGGATAGCAGGTCAGCACCTCCCAGGTGTTGCGGGCGGCGGGATCGCGGTCGAAAACGCAGGCGATGTCTTCTCGCAGGCGGCTGAACATCGGGTCACTCCATCAGGAAGTGCTTAAATGTTACAAAAAACCCTCGACTTTAGTCAACTTTATCGCCGGGTTTCTTCAAGAAGGTCTTCAGCATGCCGCGCAGCAGGCTGACTTCGTCGCG
>CAJPFL010000106.1 GCA_905339315.1 Rhodocyclaceae bacterium | reverse complement strand
CGCCGTCATCCCCGCGAAAGCGGGGATCCAACAATGGGCGAAAGGCATGGATCCCCGCTTTCGCGGGGATGACGATCAGCGCCGTGCCGTCTTGCGCGCCGGCTTGGCCGCAACCTTGCCGGGCAGTTCGCCGCCGGCCTTTTCCACCAGGCCGTCGAGGGCGTCGCCCAGGGTCGGCCGCTCCTCGCTGAAGTAGAGGCCGAGGGCCGGCGTTTCGTCGTGCATGGCTTCGCGCATGGCGGCCAGCCGGTCGCTCGGGTCGTGATCAGCGGGCAGGTCGCGCACCTGCATGCCGAGGTTCTGGTAGGTGCGGTGCGTCTTGTCGAAGGTGACGCAGGGCGAGAGGATGTGCAGGTAGGAAAAGCCGCGGTGCGCCATCGCCTGGGTGATCATCTTGTGCAGGTGGTCCGGCCGGCCGGCGTAGGCCTGGCCGACCCAGCTGGCGCCATGCGAAAGCAGCATCAGCAGCGGATTGAGCGGGCGGTCCGGGTTGTCGTAGGGCGAGGTCGGCGTGCGGAAGCCGACCGCGGACAGCGGGGAAGTCTGCCCCTTGGTCAGGCCGTAGATGCCGTTGTCGAAAAGCAGGTAGGTGATGTCCACGTTGCGCCGCGCCGCGTGCGGCACGTGGCCGCCGCCGATGGCGAAGCCGTCGCCGTCGCCGCCCATCACCACCACCGTCAGCGCATCGTTGGCCGTCTTGACGCCGGTGGCCACCGGCAGCGCGCGTCCGTGCAGGGTGTGCATGCCGTAGGTGTTCACGAAGAACGGGAAGCGCGAGGAACAGCCGATGCCGGACACCATCACGGCATTCTCGTTGGGGATGTTCAACTCGCACAGCGAGGCAGCCACCGCCTCGACGATGGAAAAGTAGCCGCAGCCCGGGCACCAGGTCGGCAGCGTCTTCGAGCGGTAGTCGAGCCGCCCGCTGTCCTCGATTTCCTTGAGCTTTTCCTCAAGGTAGATTGGTTTGATTTCGCCCATGTTCGTCTCCTTACGCCGCCTTCTGCGCCGCTTTCTTACCCGCCAGGCGGCGGATTTCCTCGAGGATCTCCTCGACCTTCATCGGTTCCCCGGAGACGCGGTTGAGCCGCGTCACCGTCCGCGCCACGTTGGCCTGCAGCAGGTTGGCGAACTGCCCCTGGTAGTTCAGCTCCGGCACCAGCACCTGCTTGCAGTCGGCCATGAAGGCCGTCACGCCGTGCGTCGGGAAGGGCGAGAGCATCACCACCTTCATCGCCGCGCAGCGGATGCCCTCGCCGCGCGCCTTGATCATTGCCTCCAGGCATTCGCCGAAAGTCGAGCCCCATGAGATCAGGCCGACATCGACCGGCCCCTCGTCGCCGAAGCGCTTGTAGTGCGTGAAATCCGGATGCCGCAGGGCCGCCTTGAGTTTCTCGTGCCGCTTGCGGCTCATCGCCTCGTGCATTTCGGCCGAGTCGTTGGGGCGCCCGAGTTCGTTGTGCTCGAGGCCGGTGACGACATGCATATTGCCCTTCTCTCCGGGGATGGCGCGCGGGCTGACATGGTCGGCCGTCAGGGCGAAGCGCTTGTACTGGGCGCCGGCCGCCAGCTTGCCCGGCTTGCGGTTGGTGTCGGCCTCGAACGGCGGACGGGACGGGAACACCACCGTCTCGTAGCGGTTGGAGAGGTAGAGGTCGATCAGCACGATCACCGGCGTCTGGTAGGCTTCGGCCATCTCGAAGGCCTTGCCGCCGCAGCGGTAGCAGCCATCGACGTTGGTCGGCGCGATGACGATGCGCGGCGCGTCGCCGTGGCCGCCGTACACCGCCATGTGCAGGTCCGACTGCTCGGTCTTGGTCGGCATGCCGGTCGACGGCCCGCCGCGCTGCGAGACGAAGATCACGCTCGGCACCTCGCCGATGACGCCCATGCCGAGCATCTCGGCCATCAGCGACAGGCCCGGTCCGGAGGTCGAGGTCGCCGCGCGCGCACCGGCGAAGCCGGCGCCGACAACGGCGGAGATGGCCGAAATCTCGTCCTCGGTCTGCAGCAGGCGGCCTCCGCGCTTGGGCATCTCGGCGGCGAGGCGCTCCATGATCGAGGTCGCCGGCGTGATCGGGTAGCCGAAGAAGGTGTCGATGCCGGCGTCCAGCGCGCCGCGCACGATGGCGGCGTTGCCGCTGATCATCTCGACGGTGGCGCCCGCCACCACGGTCGACACCGCCGGGCCGAACACCACGTCGTCCAGCTTGAAAGTCTGCGCGGCGAAGTCCTGTCCGGCGCGGAAGGCCGCCTCGCTGGCTTCAGCCGCCGCCGCCTTGCGCTTGAACTTCTTCGCGATGGCCTTCTGGAAAGCCTCGGCCGGCAACCTGAGCAGGCCGGCCAGGAAACCCAGCACGACGATGTTGCGCGAACGATTGGCGCCGGTGCTCTTCTCCGAAAGTTCGCGGATTGGCACCGGGTAGGGCAGCTGCCCGGGGCCGACATGGGCGCTCATGTGGCCGCCTTCCGGCAGCCGCACGATGGAACCCTGCTCGTAGATGACGGCGCCGCACTCGCGCACCTCATTGGCGTGCGGGATGGCATGGCTGTCGTCGAGCGAAATCATCACATCGGACTTGTGCTTGAGCGAATAGGCCTGCTCGGTGGTGATGCGCATGCGCGCGATGCACTTGCCGAAGCCGCGGATTTCCGGCGGATAGACGTCGAAGCTGATCACCTTGTAGCCCATGCCGGCCAGCGCGCCGCGCAGGATTTCGCCGGCGGCGATGGTGCCGTCGCCGGCCGAGCCCACAATCGAAATCTGGATATCCGTGGCCATCACTCGTACTCCCAGAACGGCGACTGGATCTTGCCGTCGTCCAATATGTGCAGCTTCTCGTCCTGTGCCGGCACCCAGGGATCGTCGCCGCCGGCGATGTTGCGGGCGGCGAGGTCACCCATCGCCCTCACGTTCTTCCAGCCGTAGAAGAAGCGGTAGCGCTTCTCGGCATCCGACCAGATCTGGCAGACGTCGCCGGCGGCGTAGATGCCCTCGCTGGTGGTGCGCAGGGCCGGATTCACCAGCAGGCCGCGCTCGATGTCCGTGCCCGACCCCAGCATGAATTCGACGGAAGGCGACAGCCCGAAGAAGGGCATCACCACGTCGCCGTAGAGCTCGGTGCCGTCCTTGAAGAGCACGCGCCGCGCCGACAGGCCGCGCGCGCCCTGTTCGATGGAGGCGATGCCGCCGGCATCCGCCCCCTCGACGACCTCGATGCCCATCTTCTCCAGGGCGGCGATCAGCGACGGCCGCTCGTCCTCGCCCACCTCGTGCGGCCAGAAAGTCTGCGGGCCGGCGACCAGGGTGACGCGATGGCGCGTGTCGACGAGGGTGCGGGCGAGATCGAGGCCGATCATGTCGCCGCCGAGCATGATGACGTGCCCCCGGTCGGGCACGACGCCTGCGGCCGTCACCGCTTCGGTATAGCTGGAGAAGCCGTGCATCAGCGGGCGGAACTCGGCCAGCTCCTCGGGCATGTAGCCGCGCCCGCCGGATGCCACCAGCAGCGTGTCGAAGCGGATTTCCTCCTTGTGGTCCAGCAGAATGCTGCGCCGGGTCGCATCGACGCCGGCGACGCGGCTGCAGCGCCGCACCTCGATGCGGTGGTCGCGATAATAATCGGCCGGATAGGCGAGGAACTCGCGCCAGTCACGGTGCCCGCGAAACACTTTTGGCAAGTCGTAGCGGTTGTAGAAGAGCAGGCTGGACAGCGTCAGGATGGTGACACGGGCGTCGGGCTCGCGCTCGCGCAGGGTGTCGGCGGCCTGACTGCCGGCCACGCCGCTGCCGATGACCACGTGATGCCGTACGTTCTTGGCGTTCCCCATCTCAGATCTCCACCTCTGTCAGCTCGCAGCGGGAGATCGAGATGCACTGCACCGGGCAGGCGGTATAGCACTGGCCGCAGCGGATGCACTCGTTGTTGTCGATCCAGATGGCGCCCACGTGGTTCCACTCCTTGGTCTCCAGCAGCTTGCCGTAGGCGCCGTCCTCGCCGATCTCGACGCCGCTCACCAGCTTGATGCAGTTCCGCGGCGCCACCTCGATGCAGGCGCGGCAGAAGATGCAGCGGTCGACGTCGATCTGGTAGCGCAGGTTGCACAGGTAGCAGCGCTTGGCCTCCTCGAAGGCCAGCTTCTCGTCGAGGCCGAGCTCCACCTCGTGCTTGCCGTCCTTCATGCGTTCGGCGAGCTGGGCCGTCGGCATGTGCTGGCGCGGAATGAAGTCGAAGGCGCGCTCGCGCAGCGGCTTGTCCACCGGCACGATGCGCACCACCTGCCTGCGCCGCTCGCGCCCCATCAGCCAGGCGTCGATGCGCTTCGCCACCTGGCGGCCGTGGCCGACGGCCTGCACCACCGTCGACGCGCCGTTCACATAGTCGCCGGCGGCGAACATCCCCTTGTGCGAGGTCATGCCGTCCACGCCGACGCGCACGTTGCCCCAGCGGTCGAGTTCCAGTTTGGTGCCGAGGAAGTCGTTCACCGTCTGCTGGCCGATGGCGATGATGATGGTGTCGCAGGGCTCGTGGAACCCCGAGCCCTCGATGGGGATGGCCTGGCGGCGCCCGCCGGCGCGCCAGCCGCCGAGGCGGTTCTGCACGAATTCGATGCCGGTCAGGCGGTTGCCCTCCACCGTCAGGCCGACCGGGGTGCGCAGGCCCTTGATGCGCACGCCCTCGCGCTTGGCCTCGAAAATTTCTTCCTGCGTGACCGGGATGTATTCCTCGGCGGTGCGGATGTGGATGGTGACTTCCGCCGCCCCCAGTCGCGCCGCCACGCGCGCGCAATCCAGCGCGGTGAAACCCGCCCCCACCACCGCCACCCGCTTGCCCACTGTCTTCGCCACGCCGCGGTGCATCTGCATGAGGAAATCCAGGCCGTACTCGACGCCCTCGATGCCACGCAGGTCGCGCGTTTCCCACTCGCCCCGCAGCGGCAGCGGCGAAGCCGCCATGCAGCCGGTGGCGAGCAGCACGGCATCGAATTCCGACTCCAGCTTGCTCATCGGGACCTGGCCTTCGCCGTTGCCGATCTCCACGCCGGTGCGCAACTGCACTCCAAGACGCAGCGCGTTGTGCAGTTCCACGTCGAGAATGTTGCGCGGCAGGCGAAACGCCGGGATGCCATAGCGCAACATGCCGCCCGGGCGCTCTTCGCGCTCGCAAATCACCACGTCGTGGCCGAGCAGCGAAAGGTCGTATGCCGCCGCCACGCCGGCCGGGCCGGCGCCGACGATGGCGACGCGCTTGCCGGTCGGGGAATACAGGCGCTCGGTGATGCGGTGGCCGGCATCCATGAGGTCGGCCGCAACGCGCTTCAGGTGGCAGATCGCCACCGGGTCGCCGTTGCCGGCCCAGCCATGGCGGCATTGCGCTTCGCAGGGGCGCGAGCAGATGCGGCCGAGGACGCCGGGCAGGACATTCGCTTCGCGGTTGATTTCGTAGGAACGGCCGTACTGGCGCGCGATGATTTCGCGGATGTAGGCGGGTGGATTGGTGCCGGCCGGACAGGCGGTCTGGCAGGGGACGTTCTGCTTGACCCAGCCGATGTCGCGCGGGTCGTCGGAAAGGTATTCGCGCGCTTCAGCCGCCGGCGCGACCGTCGCACCGGACGGCGGTTTTATCTCGCCCATGCACTCCTCCATCGACGGGGGA
>CAJPFL010000105.1 GCA_905339315.1 Rhodocyclaceae bacterium | reverse complement strand
TCGGCGGCGATGCCGGCCAGCCTGCCCTCCGCATCGTAGGCGGCGTAGAACTTCACTGCGCCGGGCACCGTTTCGCCTCCGGCCGGGCGAATACCCTGTGGCGTCGCCTGCCACTCGGCCATCGACTTTGCCGCGGGAATCACCTTGAACACCGTGCGCTCCAGCGCCAGGCGGCGATTCGCCGCGGCGGCATCGTAGGTGCCCTGGTAGGCGCCGACGATGATCAGGCCGCAGACGGTCGACACGAGGCCGAGCGTCTTCAGCAGCGAGGCCGCCGGCGTGGCCTGGGGCGGGAGAATGGGCGTACTCATTTAGGCTTGTTCTTGAAGAAGCGCTTCTTCGGCGTCCTGGCGCCGGCCTCCTCGCGCGAGATGTAGTCCGGGTGCAGCGTATAGGACGCCGACTTGCGCGCCCGGATCGAGACGCCCTTGCCGAACGGCGTCGGCTGGGTGATGCGCTCGATCAGCGGCGTCGCCGCATTGCCGATCAGGATGGCGTACATCACCCCTTCCGGCAGGCCGCTGTAGTAGCGGATCACCACCGTCAGCACGCCGATCAGCGCGCCGTACAGCCACATGCCGCGCGGCGTCACCGGCGAGGTGGCCATGTCGGTCGCCATGAAGACTGCGCCGAGCACCAGGCCGCCGGAGAACAGCATGAAGAAGGGATCCGGAAAGCGCGTGCCGAAGACGGCATAGATCAGCAGCGCCGACAGGCCGGCGCTGCCCAGCACGGCGATGGGGATGCGCCAGTCCATGAAGCGGCGCAGCGCGAGGTAGGTGCCGCACAGCAGGATCAGCAGCGGCGACGGGCCGACCGCCATATGACCCGTGAGCGAAGTCACCAGGTCCCAGGCCGGCGTGACGAATCCCTCGAATTTCCAGCGCGCCAGGGGCGAGGCGCTGGCCAGGGCGTCGTAGTGCATGGACTTCAGCCAGGCGGCGGTATCTGCCGGCGCCATCAGCGGCCAGGCCAGCGAAGACGGGATGAATTCAGTGAAGCGGCCAGGCAGGAAGGACGGCGTGTAAGTGGCAATCGCGGCCGGGAAGGCCGCCTGCACGAAGGCGCGGCCGACCAGCGCCGGATTGAAGACGTTGAAGCCGATGCCGCCGAAGAGGGCCTTGCCCAGCGCGATGGCGGAAACGCCGGCGACGACCCCCATCCACAGCGGAAATCCCGGCGGCAGGGTCAGCGCCAGCAGCAGGCCGGTGATGGTGGCGGAAAAGTCCGACAGGCTGCCGGCCTGGGTGCCGGTGCGCACGAAGGCCCGCTCGGCAAGGAGGCAGGAGGCGGTGACGACGAGGATCGAGGCCAACGCCGAAAGGCCGTACTGGTATACGAAGAAGGTGCAAACCGGCAGCAGCGAATACACCACGTTCGCCATGATCTGCTCGACGCTGCGCGGCCCCTTGATGTGCGGGGCGCTGCGGATCTCCGTCTGGACAGTCACGCCGCCGCCTTCTCCCGCAGGATCTGCTTGGCGACGCGGAACTGCTGCACCAGCGGGATGTTGGACGGACAGGTCCAGGTGCAGCAGCCGCACTCGAAGCAGTCGCCGAGGTGGTACTGCTCGCCCATCGTGTCATATTCGCGCTGCGCGGCGAGCATCCCCAGCATCGATGGATTGAGGCCCATCGGGCAGGATTCGACGCATTCGCCGCACTTGATGCAGGGATAGCTGCGGCGTCCTTCGCGGCTCGCCATGTCCTCGCCGCGGAACACCAGCACGCCGGAGACGCCCTTCGTCACCGGCACGTCGAGCGAGGCCACCGACTGGCCCATCATCGGCCCGCCGAGGATCACCTGCCTTGCCTGCGCCGGGGCACCCGCATAGTCGAGCACAAAGGAAATCGGCGTGCCGAGCGGCACGCGGTAATCGCCCGGCCGTGCCACGCCGGGGCCGGTGACGGTAACGACGCGCTCCACCAGCCCCTGCCCCGCAGGCAGAAGACGGCCGAGGGCGGCCAGCGTGCCGACGTTGTTCACCACCATGCCGAGCGACAGCGGCAGCTTGCCCGACGGCACCTCGATGCCGAACAGCGCCGTGATCAGCATCTTCTCCGAGCCCTGCGGATATTTCGTCGGCACCTTCTCGACGAAGATGTCGCCCTGCGGCGGCAGCGCCCGGCGCATCGCCTCGGCCGCCTCCGGCTTGTTGTCCTCGACGCCGATGATGGCGCGGCGCGCGCCGGTGGCGCGCATGGCGTGGCGGATGCCGACCATCAGGTCGCGCGCCTGCTCCACCATGACGCGGTGGTCGCAGGTCAGGTACGGCTCGCACTCGCAGCCGTTCACCACCAGCGTTTCCACCTTCGCCCCCTCCGGCACCGTCAGCTTGGCGTGGCTGGGAAAGGCGGCGCCGCCGAGGCCGACCATGCCCGTGCGCTGCACGGCGAGCACGATCTCCTG
>CAJPFL010000104.1 GCA_905339315.1 Rhodocyclaceae bacterium | reverse complement strand
GAACAACAATGAACACCGCAACCTGTCATTCCCGCGAAAGCGGGAATCCAGCAGTCGCCGGGAACCACTGGATCCCCGCTTCCGCGGGGATGACGAACCGGAGCAGACTCGTAGTCGTCGAACTCGTCGCCAAGGTCGTGCTGGCCTTCGGCATCGGCCTGGCCACCTCGATCGCGCTGGCCGGCGTCGTCCTGCTGCTGGCCCACGACGCGCAGGCCGCCGACCTCGTGCCGATGAAGCCAAAAGAGGTGCAGCAGGGCACGCTGCTGCTCAAATCCGAGGGCAGCACCCTCGCCGTGCCGGCCGTCGCCACCGAGGCCGAGATCCGGGTCTCCGGCATCGTCGCCCGCGCTGTCGTCAAGCAGACCTACCGCAACCCGTACGATGCCTGGTTCGAGGGCATCTACGTCTTCCCGCTGCCGGAAAACGCCGCGGTCGACCATATGCGCATGAAGGTCGGCGACCGCATCATCGAGGGCGACATCAAGGAGCGCCAGGCTGCGCGCGCGCAATATGAACAGGCGAGATCCTCCGGCCGGCGCGCCGCGCTGGTCGAGCAGGAGCGGCCCAACCTCTTCACCACCAGCGTCGCCAACATCCCGCCGCGCGGCGAGATCGTCGTCGAGATCGAATACCAGCAGACCTTGCGTTACGACTCAGGCAGCTTCAGCCTGCGCTTCCCGATGGTGGTCGGGCCGCGCTACATCCCCGGCGCGCCCGCCGAAGGCCAGGGCGCGGGCAAGGGTTGGTCGCCGAACACCGATCAAGTCAGTGATGCCTCCCGCATCACGCCGCCGGTGCTCGATCCGGCGAAGCACGCGCCGAGCAACCCGGTGCGCCTGAAGGTCGTGCTCGATGCCGGCGTGCCGCTGGCCCGTGTCGACAGCCCCTACCACGCCATCACGCAGCGCGAAGCCGAAGGAGGCGGCCGCGTCATCGAACTGGCCGAAGGCGAAGTGCCGGCCAACAAGGATTTCGAACTCACGTGGACGCCGGCGGCGGGCCATGCCCCCCAGGCAGCGTTGTTCACCGAGAAGCGCGGTGACAGGCATTACGCGCTGCTCATGGTCATGCCGCCGGCGAAGGAGGTCGCCGCCGCCCGCCTGCCGCGCGAAGTGGTCTTCGTCATCGACACCTCCGGCTCCATGTCGGGCAGCTCCATCGCCCAGGCCAAGGAAGCGCTGGAACTCGCCGTCTCGCGCCTCGCCGGGCAGGACAGCTTCAACGTCATCGAATTCAACTCCTATGCCAAGGCGCTTTACCCCGACGCGCGCCCGGCCAGTGCCGCCAACCGCGACAACGCCGTGCGCTGGGTGCGCCGCCTGCAATCGCAGGGCGGCACCGAGATGGCGCTGGCGCTCAACCTGGCGCTGAACGGCCGCGAGAACCCCGGCCGCGTGCGCCAGGTGATCTTCCTCACCGACGGCGCCGTCGGCAACGAGGACGGCCTGTTCAAGCTGATCCAGGACAAGCTCGGCGACTCGCGCCTGTTCACCGTCGGCATCGGCTCGGCGCCCAACAGCCACTTCATGGGCAAGGC
>CAJPFL010000103.1 GCA_905339315.1 Rhodocyclaceae bacterium | reverse complement strand
GGCGCGGATTTCGTCGACCGCGTCGTCGCCCAATCCGACCGCAAGCCGGCGGTGCTGAAGAACCTCGCCGCGCTGTTCGACCACGGGCGCCTGGCCGGCAGCGGCTATCTGTCGCTGCTGCCGGTGGATCAGGGCATCGAGCACTCCGCCGGCGCTTCCTTCGCGCCCAATCCGAATTTCTTCGACCCCGAGAACATCGTCAAACTGGCCATCGAGGGCGGCTGCAACGGCGTCGCCTCGACGCTCGGCGTGCTGGGTGCGGTGTCGCGCAAGTATGCCCACAAGATCCCCTTCGTCGTGAAGTTCAACCACAACGAATTCCTCTCCTACCCGAACACCTACGACCAGACGCTGTTCGCCGATGTCGAGCAGGCCTTCGAGATGGGGGCGTGCGCGGTGGGGGCGACGGTCTATTTCGGCTCGCCGGAATCGCGCCGCCAGATCTGGGAGGTGTCGCAGATGTTCAAGCGTGCCCACGAGCTCGGCATGGCGACCATCCTCTGGTGCTATCTGCGCAACGGCGCCTTCAAGCAGGGCGACACGGACTACCATGTCTCGGCCGACATGTCCGGCCAGGCCAACCACCTCGGCGTCACCATCGAGGCCGACATCATCAAGCAGAAGATGGCGGAGAACAACGGCGGCTTCAATGCGCTGAAGTTCAGCAAGACCAGTTCCAAGGTGTACTCCGAACTGACCACCGACCATCCGATCGACCTGGTGCGCTACCAGGTCGCCTGCTGCTACATGGGCCGCGCCGGCATGATCAATTCCGGCGGCGAGTCGAAGGGCTCAGGAGATCTCGCCCAGGCGGTGCGCACGGCGGTGATCAACAAGCGCGCCGGCGGCATGGGCCTGATTTCCGGCCGCAAGGCCTTCCAGAAGCCGATGAAGGAAGGCATCGAGTTGCTCAACGCCATCCAGGACGTGTATCTCTCGAAGGACGTGACGATCGCCTAATCGCTGACCATGCCTGGCACCCCCTTTCATCTCGAAGTCAATCCGCAGATTCCGGCGCGCCTGGCGCGGCTGGAGGAGCTCGCCAACAACCTCTGGTACAGCTGGGACCGGCCGACGCGCACGCTGTTCGCGCGCCTGCACCCGAGCCTGTGGGGCGCCGTCGGGCACAGCCCGAAGGCTTTCCTCAAGCGCGTCGACCAGCAGCGCCTGCTCGATGCCGCCGACGATCCGGTGTTCCTCGGCAATTACGCCCGCGTCCTTTCGGCCTACGACACTTACCACGAGGAGCCGGGGCGCAGCAACGGCGCGCAGCATCTGCGCCACAACGACCTCGTCGCCTATTTCTGCTTCGAGTTCGGCTTCCATGAGAGTCTGCCGATCTATTCGGGCGGCCTCGGCATACTCGCCGGCGACCACTGCAAGGGAGCCAGCGACCTGCGCATGCCCTTCATCGCCGTCGGCCTGCTGTTCCGCCAGGGGTATTTCCTGCAGACCATCGATGGCGAGGGTACCCAGCACGCCTTCTATCGCGACGCCGATTTCGACGACCTGCCGATCACGTCGGTGATGCAGGCGGATGGTTCCGAGCTGCATGTGCAAGTGGAAATGCCCGACCGCAATATCGCGATCAAGGTCTGGCAGGCCCGCGTCGGTCATGTCACCCTCTACCTGCTCGATACCGACCTGGAAGAGAACAGCGCCCACGATCGCGACATCGCCCACCGTCTCTACGGCGGCGATCGCACCACGCGCATCGAGCAGGAAATCGTGCTCGGCGTCGGCGGTGTGCGGGCACTGGTGGCAATGGGCCTCAAGCCGACGGTGTGGCACATCAACGAAGGCCACGCAGCCTTCATGATCCTCGAACGCATCCGCCACCTCACCACGCAGGGCATCGATATCGCCGCGGCCGTCGAGGCCGTGGCAGTGCACACGGTATTCACCACGCACACCGCGGTCCCGGCCGGCCATGATCATTTCAGCGAAGAGATGATCCGCCGCTATTTCGAGCATGCCTGCAAGGAGCTCGGGGTATCGAATGAACAGCTGCTGGCGCTGGGCCGGGTGCCGGGAGGACACGAGTTCAACATGACCGCGCTGGCCATCCGCGGTTCGCGCTTCCACAATGGCGTCTCGCGCATCCACGGCGGTGTCTCGGCGCGCATCCTGTCGAGCCTGTGGCCGCAGATCGAGGCCGACGACAATCCCGTGACCCATGTCACCAACGGCGTGCACGTGTCGACCTTTCTCTCCAGCGAATGGAACGAACTGTTCGATCGCTTCCTCGGCCCCGGCTGGAGCCAGCGCGTTACCGACCGCAGCTGCTGGGAGGGCATCCATACCATTCCCGATCACCAGTTCTGGAGCGTGCACCAATCGCTCAAGGCGCAGATGCTGCATCTGGTGCGGCATCGCATCTCGGATCAGCATGCCCGCAACCATGGTTCGGAGGCGCACCTCGACCGGTTGCTGAAGCTCGCCAATCCGGACAACCCGAACGTCCTCACCATCGGCTTCGCCCGCCGTTTTGCCACCTACAAGCGCGCCGGCCTGCTGTTCGAGAACCTTAACTGGCTGCGCGAGATCCTCTGTGATCCGCAGCGTCCCGTGCTGTTCCTGTTCGCCGGCAAGGCCCATCCGGCCGACCAGCCGGGGCAGGCCCTGATCCGCCGCGTCATCGAAGTGGCGCGCATGCCCGAATTCGAGGGCAAGATCCTGCTGGTGGAAGGCTACGACCTGCGCTTTGCACGGCGCCTCGTTTCCGGCGTCGACGTCTGGCTCAACAACCCGCAGTACCCGCTGGAAGCCTGTGGCACCTCGGGCATGAAGGCGGCCATGAACGGCATCCCCAATCTGTCGGTGCTGGACGGCTGGTGGGGTGAAGGCTACGACGGCAAGAACGGCTGGGGCATCAAGCCGGCTTCCGACACGCTGGATGAGGCGCGCCGCAACCACGAGGAAGCGCGCACGCTTTACGAAATCCTGCAGGACAGCGTGGTTCCGCTGTATTACAACCTGGGGCCGATGGGCTACTCGCCCGGCTGGGTGGCGATGGCCAAGCACTCGATCGCCACCCTGCTGCCGCGCTTCAACACGACGCGCATGCTCTCGGACTATCTTTCCCGCTTTTACGTGCCGGCCTCGCATCAATACCGGCGCTATTCACAGGACAACTACGCCGGCGCCAAGGCCGTGGCGCAATGGAAGTCGCGCGTGCGTGCGGCCTGGCCGCAAATTGCGCTGCGCCGGGTGGATGCTCCGAAACGCCGCATCGGCTTCGGCGAAAGCCTGCGCTTCGAGGTTTCGGTGAACCTGAACGGCCTGCAACCCGACGACGTGGTGGTGGAATTGCTGTTCGGCCGCCCCGCCGGCGGCAACATGCCGAAAAAGGCCCGCAGCCACCGTTTCCGGCACGAGCGCCAGCTGGAAACCGGCGAGCAGATCTACGCCCTCGACCTGACGCCGGAATACTGCGGCAAGATCGAATACCGCATCCGCGTCTATCCCCACCACGAGATGCTGACGCACCCCTTTGAAATGGGCATGATGATCTGGCTTTAGCCGGTTGCCGCAATCCGACTTCTGCCGGCCACTCGAATATCCGCATGAAGGTTCTTTTCGCCACACCCGAGCTCGCGCCCTGGATGAAAAGCGGCGGCCTCGGGGAAATCTCCTGGTCCCTGCCCGCCGCGCTCCTGGCAGCCGGCGTGGACGCGCGCATCCTCGTGCCGGCCTATACGCCCCTTCTGGCTGCGTTCCCGCAGGCAAGGCTCGTGGCCGATCTGGCGCCAGCCGGCGGCGAGCTGCCTGCGTCCCGGCTGCTGGAGGCGAAAACCGACAGTGGCGTCAGCTTGCTGCTGCTCGACTGCCCGGCCTTTTTCCAGCGAACCGGCACGGCCTATCTCGACGCCGACGGCATCGATTTCACCGACAACCACCTGCGCTTTGGCCTGCTCTCGAAGACGGCCGCGCTGTTGAGCTGCGCCGCCAGTCCGCTGCGCTGGCGTCCCGACGTCCTGCATTGCAACGACTGGCCCTGCGGCATGGCACCGGCCTATCTGCATTTCATGGACGGCGCCAAAGCGGCGACGGTGATGTCGATCCACAACCTGGCCTTCCAGGGCATCTTTCCGGCCGACACGCTGATCCCGCTCGGACTGCCGCCCGAAGCCTATGCGATGGATGGCATCGAGTACTGGGGCAAGCTCTCCTTCATGAAAGCCGGCCTGCACTACGCCGACCGTATCACCACCGTCAGTCCGCGCTACGCCGAGGAAATCCAGACGGAAGCCTTCGGCTACGGCTTCGCCGGCCTGCTGCGCTGGCGGCGCGCCGACCTTGCCGGCATCCTCAACGGCATCGACACGGCGGTCTGGGATCCGGCCACGGATGTCCATCTGCCGCGCCGCTTCGAGTTCGCCCACCTGAAAGGAAAGGAAATTAACAAGGCGGCTTTGCGCCAGCGTTTCGGCCTCTCGGCAGACGCCTCGACACCCCTGCTCGGCGCAGTCTGCCGGATCACGCATCAGAAGGGGCTCGACCTGCTGCTCGAGATCGGCGACGACATCGCGCAACTCCCGGCACAGCTTGTCCTCCTCGGCACGGGCGACAGGGGGCTCGAGGCGGCACTCTCGAACCTGGCGGCGCGCCATCCCGGGCAATTCGCGGTACTCGTCGGATTCGACGACAGCCTGGCGCATCTGGTCGAGGCGGGCGCGGACATCTTTCTCATGCCTTCGCGTTTCGAACCCTGCGGGCTGAACCAGATGTACAGCCTGCGCTATGGCACGCCGCCGATCGTGCGGGAGACGGGTGGCCTGGCGGATACGGTGGTGGATTGCAGCGAGGCCACGCTTGCCAGCGGCACCGCGAACGGCTTCGTCTTCGGCGAGGCCACGCCGGAAGCGCTGCTCCAGGCCATCCGCCGTGCCGTTTCTGCCTGGCACGACAAACTGATCTGGCACAAGCTGCAGCGGAACGGAATGGCGCTGGATTTCGGCTGGTCAAAGGCGGCAGCGGCCTACAGGAGCGTCTATGCCGGATTATCGGTCAGCCGCAAAAAATCAAAACGAATCGACATTGAAGGCAAACCTGCGCGCGCAGGTTAAGCCAACGGCCATGGCTTGGAAATAAGCCGCGGCAAGGACCGCAAAGGTCCCGCCGCTAGCTAAGAACGGTACGGACGCCCTGGAGGAGGAGGACGAATCCACCCAGGCCGATTGCACCGACGAGGAGGCTGTTCAGGGGGGAATTGATGCTGCGATCGAGCAGGCGCTTGGCCAGCGCCAGCAGGCCGATTGCCAAGGTCAAGGCGGCCAGCGTGGACATGTTCGGATCGAGCAACACCGCCCGAATCCGCTCGACCAGCCAGCCGTCGGGTCCCATCGTGTAGAAAACTGCTCCGCTGATTCCGGCAGCCAGGCAGAGGAAGATCGTCAGGGTCGAGAAGGTTTCCCGGGTTTCGTGCATCAGGCGTTCCATGTCATCCCCTCTCCAAACCCGAAATCGGGCAGCTTGTGCCACTGAAGCTGGCACTGGTGTAAAAAGAAGCCGGCGCAGACAGGACGCGATCGATTGGCTCAGGATCGATCCCCGAAGGAGAGCATTCCTGTCTTACGGGCGGCCGGCATTCGTAAAACGCAGTTTCGGCGCTGACTCCTGCCCGCTCTTGCGGGCGCCATGCCGAAACTCAAATCGTTTGCTTGCAATTCCACCAAGCTCGCATGGATCTACGCAAGCCACGTGCCAGCTTGGACTTTTTCTTCTATATCATCGGGATAGCAAAAGTCAGCCGCTGTCGGACGGCGTTCCGGGCAAGATCAATCGTCGGGTGTCGACGACAGAACTTCGCTATGATTTGACTAAGTGCTTGAGTTGCAGGCGTTGTTGCCTGTCGTCACCAGGAGACAGGCTCCGAAGGCTATGCCTTCTCTTTCTCTGCCTTGAAGAGCGCCGGGGTGAGATTGTGCCGCTGCAGCAGCTTGTAGAACTCGGTGCGATTGCGCTGTGCCATGCGTGCCGCCTGGGTGACATTGCCCTCGGTAGCACGCAGCAGACGCACCAGGTAGTCGTGCTCGAAGGCGCGCCGCGCCTCGTCGAGGGATACCATCACCGTGTTGTCGTCGCGCAGGGCCTGCTGCACGAGGGATGCGGGCACGACAGGTGACGTGGAGAGCGCAACGGTCTGCTCGATCACATTCAGCAACTGGCGCACATTGCCCGGCCAGGAAGCGTTCACCAGCAATTCCATTGCATCGGGCGCAAAAGTGCGCGCCGGCTTGCTGTAGCGCGCCGCCAGCTGTTCGACGAAATGCGCGCACAGCAGGGGAATATCCTCGCGCCGCTCGGACAGGGGCGGCAGCGCCAGCGACACGACGTTGAGCCGGTAGTAGAGATCGGGCCGGAAGGCGCCGCTGCGGATGCTTTCCGACAGGTCACGGTGGGTTGCCGAAATGATGCGCACGTTGATCGGCACCATTTCCGTCGAGCCGACCGGTCGCACGCTGCGGTCCTGCAAGGCCCGCAGCAGCTTGGCCTGCAGCGCGAGCGGCATGTCGCCGATCTCGTCAAGGAACAGGGTGCCGCCCTGAGCCGCCTGGAAAAGGCCGCGGTGCGCATAGATGGCCCCGGAAAAGGCGCCCTTGGCGTGACCGAACAATTCGCTTTCGAGCAGGTGCTCGGGAATCGCCGCGCAGTTGACTGCCATGAAGGGCCCCTTGGCCCGCGGGCTGGCGAGGTGAATGGCCTGGGCGAGCAGTTCCTTGCCGCTACCGGAATCGCCGAAGATCAGCACGCTGGCATCGGAGCCGGCAACCAGCTTCGCCTGGCGCAGCACCTCTTCCATGCGCTGGCTGCGGGTGACGATTGCGGCGTGCCAGGCTTCCGGCGCGGCGCCTGTGTCGGTACCGCCGGAGAGCTTGAGTGCCTGCTCCACCTGTGCCAGCAGGTCCTTGCCGTCGAAGGGCTTGGTAAGGAAGCTGAAGACACCGCGCTGGGTGGCCGCAACGGCGTCGGGGATGGTGCCATGCGCTGTCAGGATGATCACCGGCAGCGTCGGCATGGCTCCATGAATGCGTTCGAACAGCGCCATGCCGTCCATGCCCTCCATGCGCAGGTCGGTGATGACGAGCCGCGGCCTCGCCACGGCCAGCTGGGCCAGCGCCTGGGCACCGCTCTCGGCGGTCAGTACGGAGTAGCCGGCGGCACTCAGGCGCAGGGACACCAGTTTGAGGATATCCCGATCGTCGTCGACAAGCAGGATGGAAGCTTTCGATTCAGTCATTTTTTCTGTAGTTGCCGTCCGCGCAGGCTGCGCTCGATGGCCAGCATGGAATCCAGTTTCTGTTGCAGTTCATCGGCACGCTTTTGTTCCCGCTGCCGCTCCATCACCAGTTTTTGCAGCAGAATGGCAAACCGCCTCCGCGGCGAATCGGGCGGCGTCTTGCGGCTGACAGCGCCATCGAGCAGTGTCAGCAGCCTGGCATCGTCGCGCCACTCTGTGCCCGGCACGCACATCAGCAAGGCCAGGCGCAAGCGCCCCAACTCACTGCGGTCGCGGGCATAGGTCTGGCTGATGCCCTGATATTCGCTCTTCAATTCTTCCGCCGTCATGGCCAGCAGGCCCTGATAGTATGCCAGCAACGCCGCCACTTCCGCATTTTCCCTCATGTGTTCCGTGACGGGCGCGGGTGGCGGACCCGCCGGCTCGGGTGCGGCGGCTGGAACAAGCGCACAGCCTCCCACTGCTGTCGCCAAGGCAATTCCCCACAACAAGTTCACATCAATCCTTCTTTTCCCAATTGAGCGGCAATTTGACGCGAAAGTGTCCGCCGCTGCCTTCCTCGACAACTTCGATTTTGCCACGATGCGCCAGGACGTACTCCTTGGCGATGGCCAGGCCAAGACCACTGCCCTTGACGGTACCGCGCCGCGCCCGCGTGCCGCGGAAAAACGGCTCGAAGACGCGTTCGCGCTCCTCGGCGGCAACGCCGGCGCCCTGATCGACGACGTCCAGCACGGCAAGTCCTTCGCGTTTCGTCAGTTCGACATGAATGCTGCCCTCGCGCGGGGAAAACTTGATGGCATTGGTGATCAGATTGTCAACCACTACCCGCAGCTTGTCGGCGTCTCCTTCCACCAGCAGGGGCGTCAGCTTGCGCTCGAAGCGTATGGCACGCGCGGCAGCCACCAGGCGATGCGTGCGCAGCACCTGGGTGCACACCACGTCGAGTGCGACCGGTTGCGGGTCGATGCTGCTCGCGGCAAAACCCGCCTGCTGATAATTGATCAGTTCCTCGATGAGCTGCTGCAAGCGGCGGCTGTTCTGGTCGATAATCGAAATGATGGTTTTCTGCTGCTCGTTCAGCGG
>CAJPFL010000102.1 GCA_905339315.1 Rhodocyclaceae bacterium | reverse complement strand
GAGCGCTTTCCGCCGCAGATGGAGATCCACGGCCAGCGCTATCCGCTCGCCTACCACTTCGAGCCGGGCACCGAGGACGACGGCGTCACGCTGACGGTGCCGGTGGCGGCGCTCAACCAGGTGCCGGCGGTGCGCTGCGAATGGCTGGTGCCGGGCCTGCTCGAGCAAAAGGCAACGCAGTTCGTGAAGACGCTGCCGCAGAAATACCGCCACCGCCTGCAGCCGGTCGACGAATTCGTCGCCGATTTCGCCGAGGCGCCCCACGAGGCCGACGAGCCCTTCCTGCGCGTCCTGACGCGCACCGCCGAGGAGAAGATGCAGCTGAAACTCCCGCTCGACGCCTTCCGTAGCGAGATGGTGCCGCCGCACTTCTTCATGAACTTCCGCACGGTGGACGAGCACGGCCGCATGCTCGGCCAGTCGCGCAACCTGCAGGAGCTGCGCAGCCGCTTTGCCGCGAAGATCGAGCAGACCTTCGCCCGCGCCGAGGTGAAGGAAGAGGCGGAAGGGGGCAAAGGCGCCGTGTTGCAGGGACTGACTTCCTGGAGCTTCGGCGAACTGCCGGAAATCATGGAAGTGCAGGCCGGCGGGCGCACTGTGATCGGCTTCCCGGCGCTGGTGGACGAGGGCGAAACGGTGGCGCTGCGCGTGCAGGACACCCCGGAGAAGGCCGCCGCCGCGCACCGCAGGGGCCTGCGCCGGCTGTTCGCGCTGGAACTGCGCGAACAGGTGAAGTTCGTCGAGAAGTCCCTGCCGCGCGAGCTGGGCCTGCTGTTCATGGCCTGGGGGACGGAGGCCGAGCTGAAGGGCCAGATCGTCGCGGCGACGCTGGAGCGCACCTGCATGCTGGAACCGCTGCCGGCCGACGCTGCGGCTTTCGCCAAACGCAAGGACGAGGCGCGCGCCCGCGTCAGCCTGGTGGCGCAGGAGATCGCGCGCCTGATCGGTGCGATACTGGCGGAGCACGCGGCGCTGCAGAAGAAGCTGGCCCCGCTGAAGGCGCAGCCGGCCGTGGCCGAGGATATCCGGAACCAGTGCGCGGAATTGCTGCCGAAGGATTTCATCGTCGCGCTGCCCTTCGAACGGCTGGCGCATTGCCCGCGCTACCTGAAGGCGGCGGCGTTGCGCATCGACAAGCTGCGCGCCGATCCGGCGCGGGACGCGCGCCTGGCACAGGAGTTCGCGGCGCTGTATAAGCCCTGGGAGCGCGAACGGCAGGCGCGGCGCAACAGCGGCGCGCCGGATCCCTGGCTGGAGGAATTTCGCTGGCAGCTGGAGGAATTGCGCGTCGCGCTGTTCGCGCAGGAGCTGAAGACGCCGATGCCGATGTCGGTGAAACGCCTGCAGAAGGCCTGGGACAGCCGGCCGCGGCATTAGCGCCTGTCATTCCCGCGAAAGCGGGAATCCAGTCGTTTCGCGGACCCATGGATTCCCGCTTTCGCGGGAATGACGAAGGATACTGAATGACCGAAGTATTGAAAGCCTACGGACGCGCCCTGCGCAGCCTGCTGCAGCCCGGCATCCTCCTGCATCTGCTGTGGCCGACGCTCGTCGCCGTCGCCTTCTGGATCGCCGTCGCCTGGGTGAGTTGGGACACGGTCGGCGCCGGCGTCGAGCGCCTGTTCCTCGAAGTCAGCTGGCTCAATTGGCTGCAGATGCGCTGGGAAGCCTCGGCCCTGGCCGGCGCGTTCTTCGTCAAGGTGGTGCTGGTCCTGCTGCTGATCCCGCTCATCTACGGCACGGCGCTGTTCATCGTCGCGGTGTTCGCCCTGCCGCTGATGCTCGAGCGGGTGGCGGAGAAGGACTATCCCGGGCTGGAGAGGCGCAACGGCGGCACGCTGGCGGGCAGCATCGGCAACGCCCTGCTGGCGGTGGCCGTGTTCCTCGCCGGCTGGATCGTCACGCTGCCGCTGTGGCTGATTCCCGGCATGGGCATCGCGCTGCCGCTGCTGCTCTCGGGCTACCTCAACTACCGCGGCTTCAGCTATGACGCGCTGTCGGCGCACGCCGGCGCCGACGAGATCGACGCCGTGCTGGCGCGCGAGCGCGGCGGGCTGTATCTTGCCGGCATCGTCGCCGGCCTGCTCGCCTTCATTCCCGTGATCAACCTGGTCGCGCCGGCGTATGCCGCGCTGGCCTTCATCCACTATTGCCTTGAGACGCTGCGGCGGGAGAGGGCGAAATGACTATCGGCGCGATCATCATCGGCGACGAAATCCTTTCCGGCAAGCGCCAGGACAAGCATTTCGCCAAGGTCGTCGAGCTGCTCGGGGCGCGCGGCATGACGCTCGACTGGGCGCAATACCTCGGCGACGACCGGATGCGGCTGACCGCGGCGCTCGCCGCGAGCTTCGCCTCCGGCGACATCGTCTTCAGCTTCGGCGGCATCGGCGTCACGCCGGACGACCACACGCGCCAGGCCGCCGCCGCGGCTCTGGGCGTCGGCATCGTCCTCCATCCCGAGGCCGAGCGCGAGATCCGCGCCCGCTTCGCGGACGAAACCACGCCGCAGCGGCTGATGCTGGGCGAGTTTCCGCTCGGCAGCGCGATCATCCCCAATCCCTACAACCGCATCCCCGGCTTTTCCATCCGCCGGCATTACTTCTTCCCGGGCTTTCCGGTGATGTCCTGGCCGATGCTGGAATGGGTGCTGGATACGCAGCTTTCCCACCTTCATCATGCCGTGGCGCGCGACGAACAGGCGATCATCGTGTACGAGGCGCCGGAGTCGGCCCTGCTCGACCTGATGAACCGCATCACGCAGGCCTACCCGCAGGCGAGCCTGTTCAGCCTGCCTTCCTTCGGCGGCGAGGGCGTGCGGCGCCACATCGAGCTCGGGATGCGCGGCGAGCCGGCCGCCGTGGAACAGGCGATGGCAGAGATTCGCGCCGAGGTGGCGCGGCTCGGCTACGAGTGGGCCGCCAGATAAAAAAAAGCCCCGGCCGAAGCCGAGGCTTGAATCCGCCCCAATGCTGGGGCTGGAGGAGGACGGTACGGCCTGAAAGCTTAGGCAGCCTTCTTGGCTTTGGGGGTCGCGGCGGCGCCGACGGCCTTGACAGTGGCGTTGGTCGCGGCAGCCACATTGGCTTCGGCGATCTCGGCAACCTGCTTGGCAGCCTTGCTCATCGTGTCGTAGGCCGAGTTGGCGGCGGCGATGGCGGACTTGACCGCGGCAACCGCGACGTCGGAGCCGGCCGGGGCCGACTTGGCGGCCTTGTCCAGCGTGGAGGCGACGTTCTTGTTCGCTTCGGCGAACTGGACTTCGACCAGCTTCGAGAACTCTTCCTGGGTCTGGGCGGAGATCTCATACACGCTGCGCGAGTAGGCAACGGCCTTCTCGACGGCGGGCTGGGCCAGGGTGGCCTGCAGGGAGATGACTTCCTGAAGATCCTTGGCGCCGAGCAGGGCCTTGGCGTTGTTCACGCTGTCTTCCAGCACGGCACGGGCGGTGTTTAGGTTCAGCGCGGCGAAGCGCTCGGCGCTCGCGAACGCGGTGTTGGCCAGGGTCAGCATGGATTCGACGTTGGCCTTGTTGGCGGAAGCCAGTTGCTCAGGGGTGGTATACATGGTTCTCTCTCCTTGAATTGATAAGTGGTGTTTAACGGGTTCAATCAATCTTGTTGCATCGCAGCATGGTTCAATTATAGGGGTGAATTAGCCCAAGTCAAGAAATATTTTGTGCAAAGCAGCAATTAATCCAGGATTATTTTATTTTCCATATTTAACAACAAGATGAAAGTTAGTAAGCACTTATTATTGTTGCCTTCCCATGCTGCTTTTGCGGCAATGCACCCAGGGTTTGAGGACAAATGACCGGGAAAACAGGCCGGCAATCCTTTTTGCTTGCCCTGGCGCCAGGGCTGTTCGTCCTGCTCTGGAGCACCGGCTTCATCGGTGCCAAGCTGGGGCTGCCCTATGCCGAGCCGCTGAGCTTCCTGCTGATCCGCTTTGCCTGCGTCATCGGACTGCTGGGCCTGCTGGCGCTGGTCCTGCGGCGGCCCTGGCCACACAGGCCGACGCAATGGTTGCATATCGCTGTTGCAGGCGCGTTACTGCATGGCGGCTATCTGTCCGGGGTGTTCCTGGCCATCCACACCGGCATGGCGGCGGGGGTGGTGGCGTTGATCGTCGGCATCCAGCCGCTGCTGACGGCGTTTCTCAGCGCATCGATGGTGGGCGAGCGGGTCAGCGGGCGGCAATGGATGGGCCTGGTGCTCGGCTTCGGCGGCGTGACGCTGGTGGTGTGGGACAAGCTGGGCTTCGGCGGGCTGAGCGGGGCCGGGTTTGCCTTCTCGACGCTGGCGCTGGTCAGCATCACCCTCGGCACCCTCTACCAGAAGCGCTACTGCGCCGACCTGGATCTGTGGAGCGGCTCGGTGATCCAGTTCGTCGCCGCCGCGCTGGTGCTGCTGCCATTCGCGCTCGCCTTCGAGACGATGCGCGTCGCGTGGAGCGGGCAGTTCGTCTTCGCGCTGGGCTGGCTGATCTTCGTGTTGTCGCTGGGCGCGATCTCGCTGCTGCACCTGCTGATCCGGCGCGGGGCGGCGACGCGGGTGTCGGCGCTGTTCTACCTCGTGCCGCCGACCACGGCGCTGCTGGCGTTCCTCATTTTCGGCGAGAAGCTCGGCCTGGCGGCCGTGGCGGGGATGGCGATTGCGGCGGCTGGCGTCGCCATCGCCGTGCGGAAGTAACTGACTATCGGTTCTTGAAGTCCGGCTTGCGCTTGTCGACGAAGGCGGCCATGCCTTCCTGCTTGTCGGCGAGCGAGAAGGCGGCGTGGAAGGTGCGCCGCTCGAACAGCATGCCCTCGGCGAGCGGCCCTTCGTAGGCGCGGTTGACGCATTCCTTGACCATCATGATCACCGGCAGCGAGAAGCCGGCGATGGTCTCGGCGGCAGCAAGCGCCTCCTCGACCAGCTTGTCGGCGGGCACGACGCGCGAGACGAGCCCGGCGCGCTCGGCCTCGGCGGCATCCATCAGGCGCGCGGTGAGGCAGAGGTCCATCGCCTTCGCCTTGCCGACGGCGCGCGGCAGGCGCTGCGTGCCGCCGGCCCCCGGCAGGATGCCGAGCTTGATCTCCGGCTGGCCGAATTTCGCCGTGTCGGCGGCGATGATGATGTCGCAGGACATCGCCAGCTCGCAGCCGCCGCCCAGGGCGAAGCCCGCCACCGCGGCGATCACCGGCTTGCGGCAGGTCTTGACGCGCTCCCAGTTGCGCGTGATGAAGTCGCCCTTGTAGACGTCCATGTAGTCCATCCGGCTCATGGCGACGATGTCGGCGCCGGCGGCGAAGGCCTTCTCGGAGCCGGTGATGACCATGGCGCCGATGGCCTCGTCGGCCTCGAACCTGTCCAGCGCGTCGCCGAGTTCGTCGACCAGCGCATCGTTGAGCGCGTTGAGCGCCTTCGGGCGGTTGAGGGTGATGAGGCCGACCTTGCCGCGGGTGTCGACGACGATGTGCTCGTAAGCCATGGGGTGGCCGCTCCTATTTGGGGTTCGAGAGGGTGGGGGCGATCTGCAGTCGCACCGGCTGCTCGGGCGCGGCCGGCTGCGCCGCGGCCTTGTCCTTGTTCTTCGGCTGGATAATGGCGCGCACGCGGCTGTCGCGGCCGGGCGTGACGCCGCCGGCCGGGCCGCTGGTGACCGAGTAGTTGGCGTTGCGGCCGTCGACCATGATGTACTGGCCGCGCACCTCGTCGAGGCCGCTCTTCACCCAGGCGCGGTTGAAGAACTTGGTGATGTCCGCCTTGGCATCGTGCTCGATGCGCTCGGCTTCGCCCTCGGTGTATTCGTCCCTGCCGTCGCGCTTGACGCGGAAGTAGGCAAGGCCGCCGGGATTGGCGGTGATCACGCCGCTCTGGTAGCCCTCGGCATCCTGCTTGACAACGATCTTGTCGCCGCGGATCAGCAGCGTCCCCTGGCTCATCGTGACGCGGCCTTCGAAGACGTGCACCTTGTTGATGTCGTCCACGGTCACGCGGTCGGACTCGAGGTTGACCGGCTTGTCGCGATCGGCCTTCTCGGCATGGCAGAGCGCGGCGGCGGCCAGGAGTGCGGCGCCCAGCAGGGCGCGGCGGGCAAGGGGAGTGGGCATCATGGGCATCAGCGTTGCTTCATTTGAATGGTGCTATTGACCTGGCTCAGCAGCTGGATGATCTTCGACTTGTTGTCGGCTTCGAAGCCGACGGCGCGCACGACCGAGGCACCCTGGGTGACCGTCACGGCGGCATTGGTGCGCATCATGTCGTCGTCCGGAAGCAAGGTCAGGTGCGTCGTGGTGAGGACGAGCTGCGGGTCGGTCTTCGTCGCCTCGCGCACGCCGCGCACATTGCCGACGAGCACGATCTGCCTGCCATCGGGTGCGACCAGCCCCTGCTGGGAAGTGAGCTGGGTGGGGCGCGGCCCCTTCAGGAACCATACCCGCGGTTCGCTCACGAGGGTGGTATCGTCGTCCGGGTAATGTACCATTTTTGTCGCGGCGAGCGTGCTCTGCAGCTCCCCGGTCGGGGAAAAGCTGCGCAGCCTCAGATTGTCGACGAAGAAGTCCGGGTCGTGCCGGAGGAGGCTGTCGCTGCCCGGTCCCTTCAGCTCGGTGGCGCGCTCGAGCCAGAAGGTGAGGCCGACCAGCAGCGTCAGGAGGGCGATCGGAAACAGGCTCTGGACGCGCAATTTCATGGCCGCTTCAGATCACCTTGGCGCGGAACAGGTCGTGCGTGTTGAGCGCGCCCACCAGCGCGCCGTTGTCGACGACGAGGATCTGGCTGATCTTGTGTTCCTCCATCATCTGCGCCGTCTCCGCCGCCAGGCGATCGGGGCCGATGCTGCGGGGGTTGCGCGTCATGACCTGCGTCACCGGCGTGCCCCGCAGGTCGGCGACCTTTTCCAGGGCGCGGCGCAGGTCGCCGTCGGTGAAGATGCCGACGACGGCGAGCGCCTCGGTGACCACCGCCGTCATGCCCATGCCGCCGCGGGAAATCGCCAGCACCGCCTCGGCGACCGTGGCGTGCTCGCCGACGCGTGGCACCTCGGCGACGGGGCGCATGATGTCGCGGACGTGCGTCAGCAGGCGCCGGCCGAGCCTGCCGCCGGGGTGGGAGCGGGCGAAATCCTCGGCGTTGAAGTTGCGCGCGTCGAGCAGCGCCACCGCCAGCGCGTCGCCCATCGCCAGCGCCGCGGTGGTGCTGGCGGTGGGGGCGAGGTTGAGCGGGCAGGCCTCCTCGGCGACGCCGGCATCGAGGTGGGCGTCGGCTTCGCGGGCCAGCGAGGAGGCCGGATTGCCGGTGATGGCCACCAGCCTGCCGCCCTGTCGCTTGACCAGCGGCACGATGGTGAGCAGTTCCTCGCTCTCGCCGGAATTCGACAGCGCGATCAGCACGTCGTCGCGGGTGATCATGCCGAGGTCGCCGTGGGCGGCTTCGGCGGCGTGCACGAAGTAGGCCGGCGTGCCGGTGCTGGCGAGGGTGGCGGCGATCTTGCGCGCGATGTGGCCGGACTTGCCGACGCCGGAGACGACGACGCGGCCGTGGCAGGCGCGGATCAGCGCGACCGCCCTGGGAAAGCCGGCGTCGAGGCGGTCGATCAGGCCGGCGACGGCCTGCGCCTCGATGCGCAGCACCCTTTTCGCGAGCTCCAGCGCCTTCGCATCGGCGTTTTCAGTGACCGGGATTTGGTTCATTCGGGCGAGTTCATTAGACTAGAGGAAAAGTATACCAAACTAACCCGGCCGGCCCCGACCCTGATTTCATGACCACGCTGCAACTGGTTCTCGTCCTGCTCGCTTCCGCGGTTCTGGTGGTGGCGCTGTTCCGCGCCCTCAACCTGCCGCCGGTGCTCGGCTACCTGCTGGTCGGCGCCGCCATCGGGCCGCGCGCCCTGGACCTCATTCCCGACTCCGACGCGGCGCGGCACCTGGCCGAGTTCGGCGTGGTGTTCCTGATGTTCTCGATCGGCCTCGAGTTCTCGCTGCCGCGGCTGTACAGCATGAAGCGCACGGTGTTCGGGCTCGGCCTGGCGCAGGTGCTGCTGACCATCCTCGCCACCGTGGCCGCCGCCGTGCTGGCGGGGCTGACTTTGCAGGCGGGCATCGCCCTGGGCGGCATCCTCGCCATGTCGTCCACGGCGCTGGTCGTCAAGATGCTGGCGGAGCGCATGCAGATGGAGACCAAGCACGGCCGCGAGATCATCGGCGTGCTGCTGTTCCAGGACCTGGCGGTGGTGCCGCTGCTGATCATCGTGCCGGCGCTGTCACAGGCGCCGGAGGCGATGGCCGAGACGCTGGCCATCGCGGCGCTGAAGGCGGCGGTGGTGCTGTCGCTGATCCTGTTCTTCGGCCAGCGACTGATGCGCGGCTGGTTCCACATCGTCGCGCGCCGCCGCTCGGCCGAGCTGTTCATGCTCAACGTCCTGCTGATCACCCTCGGCCTGGCCTGGCTCACCGAGCTGGCCGGCCTGTCGCTGGCGCTGGGCGCCTTCCTCGCCGGCATGCTGATCTCCGAGACGGAATACCGCTACCAGGTGGAGGAGGACATCAAGCCCTTCCGCGACGTCCTGCTCGGGCTGTTCTTCATCAACGTCGGCATGTTCCTCGACCCCGGCGTGATCGTTCGCCAGCTGCCCTGGGTGGCCGGCCTGCTGGCGCTGCTGCTGGCCGGCAAGTTCGTCATCATCGCCGGCCTGTCGCAAGCCTTCGGCGCGATGCAGGGCACCGCCATGCGCACCGGCCTGTGGCTGTGCGCCGGCGGCGAGTTCGGCTTCGTGCTCATCGCCGACATACGCCACCTGCCGCTGCTGCCGGGCGCCGTGCTGCAGGTGGTGGTGGCGGCGCTGGTGCTCTCCATGCTGCTGGCGCCGCTGATCGTGATGCACAGCGAAAAGATCGTGATGCGCTTCTGCGCCTCGGAATGGATGCTGCGCGCCATGGAGCTGACGCAGATCGCGGCCAGCTCGATGGCCACCGAAAAGCACGCCATCATCTGCGGCTACGGCCGCAGCGGCCAGTACCTGGCGCGCTTCCTCGAGCAGGAGGGCGTCTCCTACATCGCCCTCGACCTCGACCCGGAGCGCGTGCGCGAGGCCGCCGCCGCCGGCGACACCGTGGTGTATGGCGATGCCGCCCGGCGCGAGGCGCTGGTGGCGGCCGGGCTGATGCGCGCCAGCGTGCTGATCGTCTCCTACGCCGATGCCGACTCCGCCCTGCGCGTGCTGGCGCTGGTGCGTGCGCTGCGGCCGGAGCTGCCGGTGGTGGTGCGGGCGGTCGACGAAAGCGACTTCGCCCGCCTCTCGCAGGGCGGCGCCGCCGAGGTGGTGCCGGAGGTGCTGGAGTCCTCCATCATGCTCGCCTCGCACGCCCTGGTGCTGCTCGGCGTGCCGATCGCCCGCGTCGTGCGGCGCTTCCGCGAGGTGCGCGAGCAGCGCTACGACCTGCTGCGCGGCTTCTTCCACGGGGCGTCCGACGCCGCCGACGACCTCGACGAGGCGCGCCAGCCGCGCCTGCATTCGCTGGTGCTGAATCCCGGCGCCTGGGGCATCGGCCGCAGCATCGCCGAGATCGACCTCGAGCGCTTCGGCGTCGCCGTCACCGCCATCCGCCGGCGCGGCATCCGCGCCATCAGCCCGGCGCCCGAGGCCCGCTTCGAGGCCGGCGACGTGGTGGTGCTGATGGGCGTTCCCGACGCCCTGGCGGCGGGGGAGAACCGGCTGCTGCAGGGATAAAAAAAGCCCGCCGGCGGGCGGGCTTGTTCAGGGCGCGGAAGCGCTCAGTTGCCGACGCACACCGTATACACGCTGGCGTCGTTGGCGGGGGTGAGGTCGACGTAGGCCGCCGAGGTGGCGCACTCGTTTATGCACATCACCCGCATCGTGCCGGTCGTCGTGTTGCCGTCATCGACGGTGGTGTCGAGCTGGCGGGCGAAGCGGCCCTGGATGTTCGAGGAACAGATGTAGAAGTTGGCGGCCCAGGGCGTGGCGCCGGTGAACACGGCCTCGCCGGTGACGCCGAGGCGGCCGCCGTCGGCGTTCTTCGGCACGTACTCGTCGCCGAGGCTGAGGTCGCCGACGGTCGGCGTGCCGGTGGCCAGGCCGGCCAGGCGCACGTGCTGCCAGAACAGCACGGATTCGTCCGTCACGGTGGTCGAATTCCAGGTGCCGTTGACGCGGCCGTTGGCCAGGCCGGCGGCGGGGGTGGTCGCCACGGTGGCGGCCGCGCCGATGTGGGCGGTGGCGGCCGAATCGTCGCCGGGCAGGGCGCGGTACTTGTCCTGGTAGGCGTAGACGAAGGTGGAAATGTTGCGGAAATCGTTCGCCAGGTTCTTCACCTTGGCGCTGTTGACCAGTTCCTGGCCCTTCAGCACGCCGCCGAGCAGCAGGCCGATGATCACCAGCACGATGGCGATTTCGACCAGGGTGAAGCCCATTTGTCTTTGTCTCATTTTATTCTCCTGAGTAAGG
>CAJPFL010000101.1 GCA_905339315.1 Rhodocyclaceae bacterium | reverse complement strand
ACCTGCGTGTCCACCACCAGCACCTTGATCGGCATGCCGGACATCAGGGCGCGCGACAGGTTCTGGAAGCCGATGTCGTACATCGCGCCGTCGCCGCCGAGCGAGACCACCGGCGGGCAGAGCAGCCATTCCTCCTCGGAGAACTGCTGCCAGGTAAAGCGGCGGAAGAAGTCCTCGTGCTTCTCGGTGTTGTACTCGCCGGCCAGTTCCAGCTCGGCCATGCGCAGCGCCTTGAAGCCCTCCGCCATCTTCGCCATGTGGCCCTCGAAGATGCCCATCGCCACCGACGGGCTGTCCTGGAACAGGTGGCTGGTCCAGGGGAAGGGATACGGGTGGAAGGGATAGGTCGAGCCCCACACCGAGGTGCAGCCGGTGGAGTTGACGATGCCCATCTCGGCGCGGCCGCGCTTCGTCGGTCCCTCGGCGTAGCGCCACTTCAGGTCCTTCAGCTTCTCGATCAGCTGCGTCGCCCACTTCACCCAGGCCGGGTCGAGCGGACGCGACGGCTTGTTCTCCATGATCTTCGCCGCCAGATTGGCCAGCGTCAGGTCCTCGCCCTTCGCCGCATTCACCGCCTGCAGCACGGCGCCGGTGTCGGAGAGGTCCATCGACTCGGTCAGCTTCATGCGGATGTGCTTCTCCAGCCGCCCGATCAGCTCGTCGAGGTGGGCGACGTGCTTCTCCACGCGCGGCTGCATCAGCGCCGTCACCGTGCCGGTGAACAGGTGGATGGCAGTCTTCTCGCCGCAGCCGAGGCAGGCGCCGTCGCCGCAGGGCATCGAGCCGTAGTTGTGCTTGTCGAGCAGCAGCGTCTCCAGCGCGCCGATCTTCTCGTCGAGGCTGTCGATGCGGCCGTATTCCTTCGGCGTCGACGGCAGGTCGAGCCAGAAATTCCAGTCGCGGCGCAGGCGCTCGGTGGATTCCTCGGTCTGCGTCACCATGCGCAGGGCGTCGTCCTCGCAGACCTTGACGCACAGCGCGCAGGCCTTGCAGGTATAAGGGTTGATGGTGATGGAGAACAGGCCGCCCGTGCCCTTGCCCTTCTTCTCCTTCTGCGTCCAGTAGGGCTTGGTGGTGCCGAACTGGAAGTCGCCGAGCGACTCGCGGAGCAGCCGGAATTCCTCGGAAAGACCTTCTCGCTCGGCCTCCGGCGCCTCGGCGACGGTGGCGTTGATGGCGTCGTCGATGAGCGGACGCACCGCCACACCGTCGCTCCCGATCATGCCGCGCAGCTTCTTCTCCAGCGTGCGCACGGCGCGGCGGAGATACCGCGTCGGCCGGCCGCCGCGCTCGACGCGCGTCACCGCCGTGTTGAAGACATCGGCCACGGTGCTGACCAGGCCGGGGATGGCGCTGTCCGGGCACTCCGTGTAGCAGTTGCCGCAGGCCGTGCAGTTCTCGGCGATCCATTCCGGGTACTCGAAGCGGATCTGCGTCATGTCGCGGAAGACGCCCGTCGCCGCCGGCACCAGCGAGGCGCCGATGAAGGGATCGACCAGGTTGTCGGAGCCCTTGCCGGAAGCGTAGAAGCTGCCGGTCTGTTCCCAGAAGCGGTGGATGTCGGCGACCTTGCCGTCGCCCTCGGGCAGCTGCTTCAGCATCACCGGCAGGCCGGCGGCCTTGTCGCGCAGGTTGCGCCGTGTCGCGCCGACTGACTTTTGCGTGATTTCCTTCAGCTCGGTGAAGCCTCGGCGCACGACGCGCAGGTTGTCGTCCACCACGCGCTTGCCCTTGCCGCCGAATTTCGCCTGGAGCTGGTCCTCGATGGCCTTGAACAGCTTCTCCTCGGTCAGGCCGGCATTCTTCATTACCGGGCTGGCGGCGAAAAAGGCGCCCTGGAAGGCGATGCCCTGCATGCGCAACTGCAGGTCGGCCGAGCCGGCCTCCTCGCGTGCGATCTGGAAGGCGTCGAGGTAGAAGACGCGGATGTCGTTGTCGACGATCTGCTTCTGCATCCACAGCGGGAAACTCGCCCACAGGTCCTCGGCGGAGCGGTTGCTCTGGACGATGAAGACGCCGCCCTGCTTCAGTCCGGCCACCGGGTTCGAGTGCTCATGCACGTTGGGGTCGGGCGAGAGCACGACATCGACGTACACGTATTCGCAGTTAACGCGGATCGGCTCCGGCGCCGCCGACAGGTAGTAGGTGGTCGGCTGGCCCTTCTTCTCCGAGCCGTACTTCGGATTCGCCTTGATGTCCCAGCCGAGCAGCTCATACAGCGTCATCGCCAGGTTCTTGCCGGTGGTGATGGCGCCCCAGCCGCCGACCGAGTGCATGCGCACCGTGATCGAGTCCTTCGGCAGCAGGTTCGGGTTCTCGCTGCCGCGCAGCGCCAGCTCGCGGATGCGCGGGTAGGCTTCGAGGATGCTCTGGTTGTGGATCTCGTCCTTCGGGTTGGCCGGCGTGTCGCGCACGAAGTCCACGGAGAGGTAAAAGAACTTCTTCTGCGGCGCGTTCGGCAGCATGTTCTCGACGGTGCCGATCAGCGCCTCCGGCTGCATGTCGCGGCTGCCCAGGCCGTAGCAGCCCGAATACAGGCGCGGCATGTCCCTGGCCGAGGCGTAGGCGGCATAGCCGGGGTAGGCCGGCTTGCCCTCGGCGGAACCGTTTTCCAGGCACTTGGTGACGGTGGCGCGCACCTCGCGCATCAGCGGCAGGTCCTCGGCCAGCGGCTGGTCGGTGCGCTCCAGCACCGCCACGCCCTTCTTGCCCTTGAGGATTGCGCCGAGCAGGTCGCCCGGGAAGGGGCGGAACAGGGTCAGGTCGACCACGCCGACCTTCAGCTTGCGCGTTTCGCGCAGCCAGTCGGCGACGGCCTCGGCCTGCACGATCATGCTGCCCATGCCGAGGATCAGCCAGTCGGCGTCCTCGCAGCGGTAGGTCGACACCCGTTTGTACTGGCGGCCGGTCAGCTCGGCGTATTCGGCCATGCAGCGGTCGGTAATCTCGCCGATGTGATCGAAGAAGTACGGCCGCTGGCCGGCCACCGCCTGCATGTAGGCATCCTGGTTCTGCACCGAACCGGAGAGCAGCGGCACGTCCACGTCCCAGATCGCCGGCACGCGGCGGCGTTTCGGGCCGTAGAGCATGGCCTGCGCCGGCGTCGGCGTGTCGATCAGGTCATCCGGCTTGCCGAGGAATTCCGCCACCAGTTCGCGTTCGGGCAGCATCACCGACTCGATCAGGTGGGTGGTGAGGAAGCCGTCCTGGCCGACGATGGCCGGGGTCAGTGACAACTCGGCGGCCTTGCGCGCGATCAGGTTGAGGTCGGCGGCGCCCTGGGCGTCCTTCGCCATCACCTGGATGAAGCCGGTGTCGTCGATGCAGTGGTAGTCGTCATGGCCGGCATGCACGTTGAGGCTGGCCTTGGTGATGGCGCGGCAGCCCATATTGAGCACGTAGGGAAGCCGCTTGCCGACGGCGGCGTAGAGCGACTCGTGCATGAAGGCGACGCCCTGGCCGGACGAGAAATTCACGGCGCGCAGGCCGGTCATCGACATGCCGGCGGTGACGCCGGCGGCGGCATGCTCCGATTCCGGCTCGATGAAGATCAGCGGCCGGTCGGAAATGTTGAGGTGGCCGGCGGCGGAGGCCTCGGCCCAGTATTCGCCCATCTGCGTGGACGGCGTGATGGGATAGGCACCGGCGGCATCCGAGGCTTCGCGCTCGACATGGACCACGGCGGTGTTGCCGTCGACCGCGTCGCGGATGCCGGGATACTTGAACTGGGTCTTGTCCTTGCCGGCGCCGGGGCCGGTCTCGAACAGCTTGTATTCCTTGAGCTTCTTCAGCATGGCATCACCTCACGCGCTAATCAGGGGTAATTCGTTCTGGCGCAGGATTTTCTTGGCCTCCGCGCCCTTGATGGGGGTATTCGGGTTGTCGAACCAGACGATGGCGCCGGTCGGGCAGCGCTCGATGGCCTGCTTCGCCGCCAGCGCGTTCTGCGCGTAGTCGATCACCGCCAGGTTGTTGTCGAGCTTCATCAGGCCCGGGGCGGAGTCGACGACGCACTTGCCGCAGGCGGTGCACGCCACTTCGCAGGAGGCCTCCGCGGTGTCGCCGTCGGCGAGGTTCTTGCAGGCCACCCACAGCTTGCGCGAAACCGGCTCGAGGGAGAACAGCCCCTTCGGGCAGACCTCGACGCAGTCGTTGCAGGCGGTGCACTTGTCGGCGTCCACCACCGGCAGGCCGTGGGCGTCCATGCGGATGGCGTCGAAGTCGCAGACCTCGGCACAGTCGGCCAGCCCGAGGCAGCCCCAGGCGCAGTCCTTGCCGCCGCCGCTGACCACCGCCGCGGCGCGGCAGGAGGTATGGCCGGCATAGCGCGCGCGCAGATAGGCGACGTGGCGGCCGCCGGCGCAGGCCAGTCGCGCCACGCGCTTCTCCACCGAGCCGGCATCGACGCCGAGCAGATCGGCGATCACCGTGTTTTGCGCCGGTGCATTCACGGTGCATTGCGCCGGCATGATCTCGCCGGCGACGACCTTCTCGGCGAAGTTGCGGCAGCCGGCCGTGCCGCAGGCGCCGCAGTTGGATTTCGGCAGCAGTTCCTCGACCTCGTCGATGCGCGGATCTTCATAGACGTACAGGCGCCGGTTGGCGAAGGCGATCACGCCGGCAAGGACGACGCCGAGCAGCGCCATGAAGGCGCCTGCATACGCAAGGTTCGAGAGCGATCCCATGCTGCCAGTCAAAACCTTTAAGGTTCAAATAACCATGACTTCACCAGGGTCTGCATGCCAAGCGAACGCACCGAGCGTACGCCGGGCAAAAAAAGACGCTGGAACCTGATGGTGCCGGGCCTGGCCTTGCGGGCACTGGCGGCGACAGCCACTCACGGTGCAGCCGGAGATCGAATCCGGCTTACTGGACAGCCTGGCGGGGTGCGCCAGGCCGGGTGACACGCAAGCAGCGTTGTTGCGCTACTTACGCTCGTGTTGCAGGAAGTATAGGAATTTCGCCGCGTCGCAACAACAAAGTCTTATATATGAATACCAAAAGTTTTTCTTATACATGACGCGACTTTGGCTGCGTTTCCCGCATAGTAAAACAGGTTTTCTCAAACCGGGAAACTTTCGATGTTGCGGTGCGGTATGCAGGAAGCGATCTTCCTATAATTAAAGAAGAGACTTGATTCCCTCCGCATCCGCCCAACCTGAGACAACAATGAACCCCTCATTGCACATCCGCCCGCCTGCCGTCGCTGGCATGTTCTACCCGGCCGACGCCGAGGAACTTGCCCGGGACATACAGGCCTTCCTCGCGGCCTGCGCGCCCGCGCCGGCGCCCGCGCCCAAGGCGCTCATCGTCCCGCATGCCGGCTACATCTATTCCGGCGCCGTCGCCGCCAGCGCCTATGCCCTGCTGCCCCCGGCGCGCAGCCTGGTCCGTCGCGTCGTGCTGCTCGGCCCGGCGCATCGCGTGCCGATCCGCGGCCTCGCCCTGCCCGTCGCCGAGGCCTTCGCCACACCGCTGGGCGGCGTGCGCATCGATGCCGAGGGGGCCGCCGCCGCGCTCAAGCTGCCGCAGGTCTCGGCCAGCGACGTCGCGCACAACCTTGAGCACTCGCTGGAGGTGCAGCTGCCCTTCCTGCAGAGCGTGCTCGACGACTTCACCCTGCTGCCCTTCGCCGTCGGCTCGGCCACCCCGGCCCAGGTGGCCGAGGTGCTCGATCTCCTCTGGGGCGGGCCGGAAACCCTGATCCTCATCAGCTCCGACCTCTCGCATTTCCACACCTATGCCTCGGCGCAGGGCATCGACCAGGGCACGGTCGGCGAGATCCTCGCCTTCGAACCGTCGATCGAGCACGAGCAGGCCTGCGGCGCGACGCCGATCAACGGCCTCCTGCTCTGTGCGAAGCGGCGCGGCCTCTCCATCGAACTGCTCGACCTGCGCAACTCCGGCGACACCGCCGGCGAGCGTTCGCGCGTCGTCGGCTACGCCTCGTTCGCCCTGCGCGAAGGGAAACCGCATGCCGAACACTGAACTCGGCGCCGCCCTGCTGCGCCTGGCGCGCGCCGCCATCGGCGAGCAGCTCGGCAAACCGGCCCCGGCCGGCGCCAGCCAAGCACGCCTGCAGGAGCCTGGCGCCACCTTCGTCACCCTCACCCAGCAGGGCCAGTTGCGCGGCTGCATCGGCTCGCTGGAGGCCCATCGCGCCCTGCTCCACGACGTGCGCGAGAACGCCCTCGCCGCCGCCTTCCGCGATCCGCGCTTTTCGCCGCTGGCCGAAGACGAGTTCGAGATCACTCGAGTCGAAGTATCGCTGCTCACCACGCCCGAGCCGCTGGCCTTCCGCGACGAGGCCGACTTCATGGCGCAGCTGCGCCCGGGTGTGGATGGCATCGTCTTCCAGTACGGCCGCCACCGCAGCACCTTCCTGCCGCAGGTATGGGAAAGCCTGCCCGAGCCGCAGCAGTTCATGCAGCAGTTGAAGCGCAAGGCCGGCCTGCCGCCGAACTTCTGGCACGAAGAAGTGAGCATCGCGCGCTACGAGGTGA
>CAJPFL010000100.1 GCA_905339315.1 Rhodocyclaceae bacterium | reverse complement strand
ACCGGCTTCATCAGCGTGCCGGAATGGAAGACGAACTGCGTCAGCTGCTGGCGGTAGGCGGCGAAATCCTTCAGCGGCCGCGTGGCGACGCCGGAATCCATCGCCGCCTGCGCCACCGCCGGCGCGATCTTCACGATCAGGCGCGGATCGAAGGGCTTGGGGATGATGTACTCGGGACCGAAGGCCATCTCGGTGTCGCCGTAGGCGGTCGCCACGATGTCGGAGGCTTCCGCCTGCGCCAGCTCGGCGATGGCGCGCACGGCGGCGAGCTTCATCTCTTCCGTGATGGTCGAAGCACCCGCATCCAGCGCGCCGCGGAAGATGAAGGGGAAGCAGAGGACGTTGTTCACCTGGTTCGGATAGTCCGAGCGGCCGGTGGCGATGATGGCGTCGCTCCTCACCGAGCGGACTTCCTCGGGCAGGATCTCCGGGGTCGGGTTGGCGAGCGCCAGGATCAGCGGCTGCTTCGCCATCTTCGCGACCATCTCCGGCTTGAGCACGCCGCCGGCGGAGAGGCCCAGAAAAACATCCGCGCCCTCGATCACCTCGCCCAGCTTGCGCGCCTTGGTCTTCTTGGCATAGCGCGCCTTGATCTCGTCCATTTCCTCGGGGCGGCCCTCGTACACCACGCCGTGGATGTCGGTGACCCAGATGTTCTCGACCTTCACGCCGAGCATGGCAATCATGTCGAGGCAGGCCAGCGCCGCGGCGCCGGCGCCGCTGGTGACGAGCTTCACCTCGTCGAGCTGCTTGCCGAGGAGTTTCAGGCCGTTCAGCACAGCCGCGCCGACGACGATGGCGGTGCCGTGCTGGTCGTCGTGGAAGACCGGAATGCGCATGCGCTCGCGCAGCTTGCGCTCGATGTAGAAGCACTCGGGCGCCTTGATGTCCTCGAGGTTGATGCCGCCGAAAGTGGGTTCCATCGCGGCGATCATGTCGACCAGCTTGTCCGGGTCGCGCTCGGCGAGCTCGATGTCGAAGACATCGATGCCGGAGAACTTCTTGAACAGGCAGGCCTTGCCCTCCATCACCGGCTTGGCGGCGAGCGGGCCGATGTCGCCCAGGCCGAGCACCGCCGTGCCGTTGGTCACCACGCCGACCAGGTTGGCGCGCGAAGTCAGCTCCGCCGTGACGGCGGCATCGGCAACGATGGCATTGCAGGCCGCCGCCACGCCGGGGGAATACGCCAGGGCAAGGTCGCGCTGGTTGATGAGGCCCTTGGTGGGCACCACGGAAATCTTGCCGGGGGTGGGCAGGCGGTGGTATTCGAGCGCCGCCTCGTCGAGGTCCTTGTCCATAGATGCTTCTCCTTGCCGCATGTCTGGCGGCAGTCTGATTCTAGGCGTGAATCTGCTGCTGTTCTATTGTGGAGAACCGTAGGACTGCAGGATGAGCGAATTTCCGGGCATTGTCAGTCGCCCGGATGACATCAGAACGTCCCCGGGTAGGCGCCGCCGTCGAGGAGCAGGTTCTGCCCGGTAATGAAGCCGGACTGCGCGCTGCACAGCCAGGCGCAGGCTTCGCCGAACTCGGAGGGGTCGCCGATGCGGCCGGCCGGGATGGTGGCGATGCGTTCGGCCAGGGCTTCTTCGTAGGTCACGCCGCGCGATTTAGCCTGGCCGCCGATCACCGTGCGGATACGGTCGGTGTCGAAGAAGCCGGGCAGCAGGTTGTTGAGGGTGACGTTGTACTTGACGGTCTTCCGCGCCAGGCCGGCGACGAAGCCGGTCAGGCCGCTGCGCGCGCCATTGGACAGGCCGAGCACGTCGATCGGCGCCTTCACCGCGCCGGAGGTGATGTTGACGATGCGGCCGAAGCGGCGCGCGATCATGCCGTCCACCGTCGCCTTGATCAGCTCGATGGGCGTCAGCATGTTGGCGTCGAGGGCGGCGATCCAGTCCTCGCGCGACCAGTTGCGGAAGTCGCCCGGCGGCGGCCCGCCGGCGTTGTTCACCAGGATGTCGGGCTGCGGACAGGCGCCGAGCGCCGCGGCGCGTCCCTCGGGCGTGGTGATGTCGGCGGCGATCCACGTTATCGCCGTACCGCGGGGACTGACTTTCTCCAGCTCGGCCGCCGTCGCCTCCAGCGCCTCGCGGCCGCGGGCGACGATGGTCACATGCACACCCTCGCGCGCCAGCGCCAGCGCGCAGCCACGGCCGAGGCCCTTGCTTGCCGCGCACACCAGCGCCCGTTTTCCTGCGATGCCCAGATCCATCTATTTCTCCGTCAGAAAATCCAGCAACAGCGTGTTGAAGGCTTGCGCCTGTTCGATGTTCGACAGGTGCGAAGCGTCGGCAATGACCTCCAGCCGCGCGCCGGGAATCGCCGCGGCGATCGCCTCGGACATGGCCGGCGGCGTGCCGAGGTCATCGCTGCCGACAATCACCAGCGTCGGCGCCTTCACGCCATGGAGGCGGTCCGTCACGTCGATGCGGGCAATCGCCTGGGCGCAGCCGACGTAGCCGGCGATGGGCGTGCTTCGGATCAGCGCGCCGATGTTCGCCATCACCTCCGGATGCGCCGCGCGGTACGGCGCGGTGAACCAGCGCTCGAGCGTCGGCTGCACCAGGGGCGCCATGCCCTGTTCGGTGGCGATGCGGATGCGTTCCGCCCAGAGCGGGGCCGCCTCCGCCGGCATGCGGCTGGTGGTGTCGGCCAGCACCATGCGGCCGATGCGCTGCGGCGCCTTCAGCGCCAGGTGCTGGCCGAGCATGCCGCCCATCGACAGGCCGCAGAAGTGCGTGCGTTCGATCTGCAGCGCGTCGAGCAGGCCGAGGACATCGTCGGTGAGTTGTTCGAAACTGTAGGCGCCGGCCGGCGCGTCGCTGCCGCCGTGCCCGCGCGTGTCGAAGCGCAGCACGGTAAACTGGCGCTCCAGCCCAGCCAGTTGCGGCGCCCACATCGAGCCGTCGCAACAGAGCGAATGCGACAGCGCCAGCCAGGGGCCGCTGCCGGAAATCTCGCAATGGATGTCGATGCCGTTGGATCGAATTCTCATCCTGCCCTCCCGGGCGCAAACTGGCGGCCTAGTTGAGATCCTTGTCCTTGTAGTACTTGGTGCCCTTGATCGTCGCCTCGAGCGCCAGCCCCCTGTCGGTCATCTGGAACAGCCAGATGCCGTCAGACATCGGAATCGCGCCGGCGCTGGCCGCGCCCTTGTTTTCGGACTTCGCCGCGGCGGTGGCCTGCGCACTGGCTTCCCAGCCGGAACTGACGAAACGATCGAAGGCGGCTGGCGAATCGAAAACGAAGACCAGCTTGAACTTCTTGATGCCGATGCCGAGGCCGGCCTGCACCTCCGCCATTTTCATGAAGACTTCCTGCCTGGCGCCGTCCGCCCCCTTTCTGACGGCCATCCCCTTGCCGGTGCCGCCGCCGGCGACGAACAGCTTCATGCCGAAGTTGGTGAACGTCGCGTAGCCCGCGGCCGACTCGACCACCTTCCTCGCCGAGGGCTTGGCCTTGTAGAGGTCTGCCAGCACCTTCGCCGAGGCCTTGCGGATCTCCGCACGTTCCTTGCCGGCGTCCGACGCCAGCGCCAGGGAATTCACCAGCAGCAGCGCACACGCGCCGAGCATCCCGATCAAACGTTTCATCGCATTCTCCCGCATCGTGGATAGAGTGAGGACAGCATAGCGCTTTCACGGCGCCGCTGCTCGCGCCTCAGGCGGGGGTCAGCTTCGCCACCGACAGCGCCAGCCATTTGACGCCCTCGCGGCCGAAATTCACCTGCACGCGCGCATCCGAGCCGGACCCCTCGGCATTGACGATCACGCCCTGGCCGAATTTGGCGTGGGCGACGTTCTGGCCGATGCGGAAGCCGCCGGTTTCCTTCTCCGCCGTGCGGCGCATCACGGCGGCCGGCGCCGGCTCGGCCCAGGCCGGGCGGCGCGGCGCGCCGTAGGCCAGTCCCGGCGACGCAGCGCCGTGGCCGCGCGCCAGCTTCGGCGTCAGCCATTTCAGCAGGCCTTCCGGAATCTCGTCGAAAAACCGCGACGGCAGGTTGTAGCGCGTCTGGCCGTGCAGCATGCGCGTCTGGGCGTGTGAAATGTACAAGCGCTTTCTGGCCCGGGTGACGGCGACGTACATCAGGCGGCGTTCCTCCTCCAGGCCCTTCTCCTCGCGCACGCTGTTCTCATGGGGGAAGAGGCCCTCCTCGAGACCGCTGATGAAGACGGCGTCGAACTCGAGGCCCTTGGCCGAATGCACGGTCATCAGCTGCAGGGCGTCGTCGCCCTCGCCGGCCTGGTGCTCGCCGGCTTCGAGCGAGGCGTGCGAAAGGAAGGCGGCGAGGTCGCCCGACACTTCGCCTTCCGCGTCGACGTTGCCTTCCTCGGCGACGAAGTTCTCCGCCGCGCTCACCAGTTCGTCGAGGTTGGCGAGGCGGTCCTGGCCCTCCTTCTCGGTGCGATAGTGGGCGCGCAGGCCGGATATCTCCAGCACCTGCTCGACCGTCTCTGACAGCGTCAGCCCTTCACAGGCGGCCTTCAGCTTGTCGATGAGCGCCGCGAAGACCGCCGCCTTGCCGCCGCTCCTCGCCGCGCTGTGGAGACTGACTTTTTCCGCCTTCGCCGCGTCCTGCAATTGCTCGATGGTGCGCGCGCCGATGCCGCGCGCCGGAAAGTTCACCACGCGCAGGAAGGCGCCGTCGTCGTCGGCGTTGGCGATCAGGCGGAGATACGCCAGGGCGTGCTTCACTTCCTGCCGCTCGAAGAAGCGCAGGCCGCCGTAGACGCGGTAGGGCAGCCCGGCGGAGAACAGGGCGTGCTCCAGCACGCGCGACTGGGCGTTGGCGCGGTAGAGCAGCGCCATCTCGCGGCGCGCCATGCCCTCCGCGGCGAGGGACTTGATTTCCTCGACGATCCAGCGCGCTTCCTCGATGTCGTTGAAGGCCTCGTAGACGCGGATCGGCTCGCCCGAGCCGGCGTCGGTCCACAGGTTTTTGCCCAGCCGCGCGGCATTGTGCTTGATGATGGCATTGGCGGCGTCGAGGATGTTGCCTTGCGAGCGGTAGTTCTGCTCCAGCCGGATGACGTTGTCGACGCGAAACTCGCGCTCGAAGTCGCGCATATTGCCGACCTCGGCGCCGCGGAAGGCGTAGATCGACTGGTCGTCGTCGCCGACGCAGAACAGGCAGGCGCCGCCGGCCGCCAGCAGCTTCAGCCAGCGGTATTGGAGGACGTTGGTATCCTGGAATTCATCGACGAGGATGTGGCGGAAGCGGTTCTGGTAGTGCAGCCGGATCGGCTCGTTGCGCGCCAGCAGCTCGTAGCTGCGCAGCAGCAGCTCGGCGAAATCCACCACGCCTTCGCGCTGGCACTGCGCCTCGTATTCGCGGTACAGCTCGACGCGCCGGCGCGTGTACTCGTCCCAGGCTTCCACCGCATCCGGCCTCAAGCCGGCCTCTTTCTGGCCGTTGATGAAGCTGGCAATATCCCGCGGCGGGAACTTCTCATCGTCGACGTTCAGCCCCTTCAGCAGGCGCTTGACCGCCGCCAGCTGGTCGGCCGAATCGAGGATCTGGAAGAGTTGCGGCAGGCCGGCGTCGCGGTGATGGGCGCGCAGCATGCGGTTGCACAGGCCGTGGAAGGTGCCGATCCACATGCCGCGCGTGCTGATCGGCAGCATGGCGGAAAGCCGCGTCAGCATTTCCCTTGCCGCCTTGTTGGTGAAGGTGACGGCAAGGATGCCGTGCGGCCCAACCTGGCCGGTCTGGATCAGCCAGGCGAGGCGGGTGGTGAGCACCCGCGTCTTGCCGGAACCGGCGCCGGCGAGAATGAGGGCGTGCTGCGGCGGCAGGGTGACGGCGGCGAGTTGTGGCGGGTTGAGGCCGCGGAGCAGGTTTGACATCGAGGCAGGATTGGCATGTACCGGCGATTATACCGCCGACCCTCGATGCGGCCGCGCCGCCTGCCCGAGCGCCGGCATTTTTGCTATTGTGATCGTGGATTGAAGCGCACGGCTCGCGCCATGGGAGGCACGCCGGCGCCTCGCGCCCTTCACGGACATGACAAACGCAATCGAAGAAAAGCCCGATGCCTCGCTGCATGACGGCGGCAGCCAGGACCTGCTCAAGGCCGCGCTCGTCATCATCGCGGTAGGGGTGGTCGTCTACAGCATCGTGCTGCATCTGGTCGCCCCGGAACAATCCTACCGCCTGGTCGCTCCGCTGCTGCTGCCCCCGATAATCCTGATCACGCTGATTCTGCTGCGCCGCGGCCGGGTGCAGGCTGCCCTGCGCATGCTCGCCTTCGGCGTCTGGGCGGTGGTCACGATCGCCGCCTCTTTTGCCGGCGGCCTGCGCGCACCGGCGCTGGTCACCTATCCGCTCCTGATCGTCATGGCTGGCTGGCTGCTCGGCCTGCGCTCCGGCATCGCCATGGCCGTCCTGACGCTGGGCGCGAGCGGCCTGTTCGCGCTGACGGAATCTCTCGGTGTACTGCCGCAGGTGCAGCCGGCTCCGGCCCTGCTGATATGGGTCGTGCAGGCCCTCACCTTCGTCACGGCGGGCGTGCTGATCGGCTTCGTCCTGCGTCGCTACGATCAGCGGTTCCACGTCGCTGAGCAGCTCGGCGAAGAGCTGTCCGGCCGGATCGGCGACCTGGCGGCCAAGGAAGCCGAGCTGCGGCTGCTCGCCGAAAGCATCCCGGCTTTAATCTTCCGCGGCGACCGCGACCTGCGCTGCCGCTACGCCAACCGCCGCTATGCTGAATTCTTCGGCTTCAGGCAGGAGGACATTGTCGGCAAGGGCATCGCCGACATCCTCGGCGAGGAGGCGGCGAACGCCATCCAGCACAGGCTGCAGGCCGCACTCGGTGGCGACACGGTGCGCTATCGCGCCACCCGCCACAGCACCGCCAGTGGCGAGGACATACACCTTGACGTCTCCGTCGTGCCCGAGCGAGACGAGAGCGGGACGGTCGTCGGCTTCTACGCCCTCATGCTCGACGTCACGCCCGAGGTGCTTGCCGAGCAGACCCTGCGCAAGCAGCATGCCTTCCAGGACGCCCTGGTGCAGGCCCAGTCGGACGCCGGGCTGGGAATGATCATCATCGAGCAAGGCCGCGTCATCCATGCCAACGATGCCTTTTGCCGGATGTACGGCTACACGCTGGAGGAGGTCAAGGCGCTCCCCAGCTTCCTCGAGCTGGCCCACCCGGACGACCGCGAGCGGGTGCTCCGCAACCACCAGCGGCGCCTGAACGGCGAGCAGTTCGAGAACAGCTACCGCATCTCCATCATCACCAAGACGGGTGAGCGCCGGGCGGTTGACATGACCGTCGCCACCATGGAGGGCGCCGCGCCGCGCGTGCTGGTGATCATCAACGACGCCAGCGAGCGGGTCAATGCAGAATTGGCCTTGCAGGAGAGCGAGAAGCGTCTGCGCGAGGCGCAGCGCATCGGCCACATCGGCAGCTGGGACCTGGACCTGACCAGCCTGCGCATCACCTGGTCCGACGAGCTCTACCGGATCTACGAGCGCAGCCGGGAGGACTTCGGCGGCACCTGGAAGGAAGTGCTGGACTACGCGCACCCGGACGACCTTGCCAGGATGCGCCAGGCCTGGCGCGAATCGGCCCAGGCGCAGAGCGGGGCCGAACTGCAGCATCGCATCCTGACACCGGACGGCCGGACCAAGCATGTGCTCGTGATCTGGGAAGTCTTCCGCGACAGCGAAGGCCGGCCGGTGCGCGCCCTCGGCACGGCCCAGGATGTCACCGAGCAGGTGCTGGCCCGGGAGGAAATCCAGCACCTGAACGAGAAGCTGGAGGCGCGGGTGCGCGAGCGCACGGCGGAACTGCAGACTGCCAACAAGGAACTGGAGTCCTTTGCCTACTCGATCTCGCACGACCTGCGGGCGCCGCTGCGCGGCATCGACGGCTTCGGCCAGCTGCTGCTCGAGGAATACAGCGACCGGCTTGACGCCCAGGGCCAGGACTATCTCCGGCGGATGCGCGGCGCAGCACAGCGCATGGGAGCCCTCATCGACGACATCCTCGAACTGTCGCGCGTCACGCGCAAGAGCATGGGGCGCAAGCCGGTCGACCTCGGCCACGTCGCCGCCGACATCATCGACAACAAGGCGAAATCCGATCCGCAGCGCAGGGTCGAAACCATCATCGCGCCGGGCTGCACGGCAATCGGCGATGCCCAACTGCTGCGCGTGCTGCTCGAGAACCTGCTCGAGAATGCCTGGAAATACACCCGCACCACCTCGCCGGCGCGCATCGAGTTCGGCCGGGAGGTCGACAGCGGCGAAGCGGTGTTTTTCGTGCGGGACAACGGCGTCGGCTTCGACATGCGCTATGCCGGGCGCCTCTTCGGCCCCTTCCAGCGGCTGCATACGTCCGAGGAATTCGAGGGCACCGGCATCGGCCTGGCCTCTGCGGCGCGCGTCGTACACCGCCACGGCGGCCGCATCTGGGCGGAGGCCGAGCCGGGCAAGGGGGCAACGTTTAGGTTTACACTGCCCAGCTGAATCCGGCCCACGGGAGAATCGATTGGTCGAGAAGATTGAGTTTGGTCGCAATGCCGGGTACATCCCCTCGCGGGATGACAATACCCTGCGACTGCTCAAGCTGTTTGCCACCCTGGCACCGGCGGGCGCCATCATCTATCTCCTCGCCGTCATCTTTTTTGCCGACGAGCCGGTGTTGCGCAGCGCCGGCGTGATTGCCGCTCTGTGTACCGCCCTTGGCGCATTCATCCTCATCAAGCTGAACCGCGGCGGCCTGGCGGCACAGGCCATGGTCTGGGGCTTCTGGTTGTCGCTGCAGCTGCAGATCTTCATCAGCAACGGCCTGTCGAGCCGCAGCCTGATGGCCCTGCCCATTGTCATCATGCTGGCCGGCTGGCTGATGTCCGCGCGCAGCGCGATCGTGCTCTGTGCCGCCACGGTACTGTTCGGCCTGGCGCTGGCCCTGGGAGAGCAGGCCGGCCTGCTGCCGCTCTACGTCTCGCCTTCCCCTCCCCTGCTGGTCTGGCTGGCCTTCTCCACCTACATCGTCCTGGCGGCGGTCCTGGCCTATTTCATCTTCCGCGGCTTCCGCCTGAGGCACGAGGCGTTGCGACGTTCGGAGGAAAAGTTTTCCACGGCCTTCCGCTCGGGCCCCCTCGCCATGTCGATTACGCAGCTCGCGGACGGACGCTACCTTGACGTCAACGACGCCTTCACCAGCCTGCTGGGCTGGCGCCGCGACGAGATCATCGGGCGCAGTTCGCTGGAGTACGGCAAGTGGCTGACGCCGGAAGACAGGGGCACCTGGGTGAGCGAGCTCAGCAATTCGGGGCGCGTCAGCAACCGTGAAATGCGCTTCCGCGCAAAGAACGGCGTGCTGCGCGACGTGCGGGTATCGTCCGGGCTGATCGAGCTGGACGGCGAGCCCTGTGCGCTGGTGCTGGCTTCCGACATTACCGAGAGCAAGCGCGCCGAGGAAAAGTTCACCAAGGTGTTTCACGCCAGCCCCGAGGCCATTTCGATCAGCCGCCTGAGCGACGGCCTGTATCTGGACGTCAACGATGCCTTCGTCGACCAGTTCGGCTGGAGCCGCGAGGAGATGATCGGCCGCAAATCGGTCGATATCGCCTTGTGGTCCAGCCAGGCCGACCGGCAGCGATGGACTGCACAACTGCGCAAGGCCGGAAGGGTCCGCAACGCCGAGACCCGGCTCAGCACCCGTTCGGGGGAACGGCGTTCCGTCCTCATCTCGGCAGAACTCATTTACATCGAGGGCGAGCAATGCATCATCGGCATGGTCCGCGACATTACCGAATTGCTGCAGGCCAAGAAGGCGCTTCAGGACAGCGTGGCGCGCCTCAAGGAGACCCAGCGCATCGGCCACGTCGGCAGCTGGGATCTGGACCTCGCCACCAATCGCATGAGCGGTTCGGAAGAGATCTATCGCATTTTCGAGCGCGCGCAGGGCAGCTTCGGCGGCGCGGCCGAGGACTTCCTCAAAATGGTGCACCCTGACGATCTCCCGATGATGCGCGCAGCATGGCGCAAATCGATTCGGGCGCGGGGCATTTGCGAGATCGAGCATCGCATCCTGACGCCGGCGGGCCGCATCAAGCACCTGCATGTGCGCTGGGAAGTGGAGCACGACGGCCACGGCAAGCCGTTGCATATGCTGGGTGCCGCCCATGACATCACCGAGCAGGTGCTGGCGAAGGAGGAAATCCAGCGCCTGAACGCCGAGCTGGAGCAGCGTGTGCAGGCGCGCACGGCCGAACTGCAGTCGGCGAACAGGGAACTGGAATCCTTCGCCTACTCCATCTCGCACGACTTGAGGGCGCCGCTGCGCGGCATCGACGGATTCAGCCATCTGCTCGCAGCGGAATATGGCGAGCGGCTCGACGAAAGGGGACGCGACTATCTCGGCCGCGTGCGCCGTGCCGCCCAGCGCATGGGCGCGCTCATCGACGACATCCTCGAACTTTCCCGCATCAGCCGACAGGAGCTGCGCCGCGTCAGGGTCGACCTGAGCCAGATTGCCGCCGAGCTGATCGATGAGCTGGTCCGCGCCGAGCCGGGACATCGTTGCGACTTTGTCCATGCGCAAGGCTGCGTGGCCACCGGCGACCCGCAACTCCTGCGGATCGTATTGCAGAACCTTCTGGAGAATGCCTGGAAATACTCCGCCAAGGCGGCCTTCCCGAGGATCGAATTCGGCAGCGAAATGGGCAGGTGCGAGACGACCTATTTCGTCCGCGACAATGGCGTCGGCTTCGACATGAAGTATGCCGACCGCCTGTTCGCGCCCTTCCAGCGCCTGCACCGGCCGGAGGAGTTCGAGGGCACCGGCATCGGCCTGGCCACCGTTGCCAGGGTCGTCCATCGCCACGGTGGCCGCATCTGGGCCGAGTCCGCACCCGGCAAGGGCGCCACCTTTCATTTCACGCTCGGCCAGGCCTCCGGCAAGTCCCCTTGAGGCCGGGCGCGCATGTGAGCGCCCGCTTCAGTAATTTAGGCATGCCTGTCTAATCATGCTGCACTGCATTATTTATTTGAACCAAATCAATCATTCTGTTATCCAACTAGCCGTAGAATGAGATGAATTTCAATTGTTGCGTCGCATCAACAGAGCCTTCCGGCAACTATCAAGCGGTCGGGAGGACGCCACAAAATGGCTGAAAGGAGACACGTATGAATGGCCCCATGATCCTGCCCTGGATCGCCCACAAGGCGGGGATTTCCGAAGCCCGCGCCGAGGAGCTCTGGCGCGAATCCCTGTGCCATGCCACCGACGTCACCGGCTGGGTCGGCACCTCCGCCTATTGGGAAGCGGCAGAACAGCATCTGCACAAGCTGATCGGCCGCGAAATCAAGTCCAACTGCCTGCCCACGCCCGAAATCAGCGGATGGGTGCGACTGCAGTCGCGCATCGCCCACCTGCCGCTGCTGGCTGCCGAGAACTGGTCGCTGGCGTGGGTGCGCCTGCTGGCTGCCCGGGCGGCATAGCACGACTCTCCAGCCGCCCCTTCATGGGGCGCAAGCGGAGGCCCGCGGGGCTTCCGGCCGCGTTGAGGGAGTGTGCAGCGCTATAATCCGCACTTTTGCATCGTCTGCCCCCCCTCCATGGAGCACAAATACAACCCGGCCGAAATCGAGCCGGCCGCCCAGCGCCACTGGGAGGCCGCCGCTGCCTTCCGCGCCGTCGAGGATGCCGCCAGGCCGAAGTATTACTGCCTGTCGATGTTCCCCTATCCGTCGGGCAAGCTGCACATGGGCCATGTGCGCAACTACACCATTGGCGACGTGCTCTCCCGCGCCTACCGCATGAAGGGCTACAACGTGCTGCAGCCGATGGGCTGGGACGCATTCGGCCTGCCTGCCGAGAACGCCGCCATGCAGAACAGGGTGCCGCCGGCGAAATGGACCTGGGACAACATCGCCTACATGAAGAAGCAGCTGCAGTCGCTGGGCTTCGCGCTGGACTGGGAGCGCGAACTGGCGACCTGCGCGCCCGAGTACTACAAATGGAACCAGTGGCTGTTCCTGCGCATGCTGGAAAAGGGCATCGCCTACAAGAAGACCCAGGTGGTGAACTGGGACCCGGTGGACCAGACCGTACTCGCCAACGAACAGGTCATCGAAGGCCGCGGCTGGCGCACCGGCGCGGTGGTCGAGAAGCGCGAGATTCCCGGCTACTACCTGGCGATCACCCAATACGCCGATGAACTGCTGTCCGCGCTAGACACGCTGCCGGGCTGGCCCGAGCGGGTCAAGACCATGCAGGCCAACTGGATCGGCAAGAGCATCGGCGTACGCTTCGCCTTTCCCTATCAGCTGGACGGCAGGCAGGAAAAATTGTGGGTGTTCACCACCCGCGCCGACACCATCATGGGCGTGACCTTCTGCGCCGTCGCCGCCGAGCATCCGCTGGCGACCCACGCCGCGAAGAACAACCCCAAGCTCGCCGCCTTCATCGACGAATGCAAGCACGGCTCGGTGATGGAAGCCGACATGGCGACCATGGAAAAGAAGGGCATGCCGACCGGCATTTTCGTCGAGCATCCGCTGTCCGGCGAGAAAGTCGAAGTCTGGGTCGGCAACTACGTGCTGATGAGCTACGGCGAAGGCGCGGTGATGGCGGTGCCGGCGCATGACGAGCGCGATTTCGAGTTCGCCAAGAAATATGGGCTCGGCATCAGGCAGGTGATTGCCATCGATGGCGAGCATTTTTCGCTCGACGGCTGGCAGGAATGGTACGCCGACAAGCAGCGCGGCCGCTGCGTGAATTCCGGCAGGTATGACGGCCTCGGCCTCGAAGCCGCCGTCGCCGCCATCGCCGCCGACCTCAAGGCCAGGGACCTCGGCGACACCCAGGTGCAGTACCGCCTGCGCGACTGGGGCGTCTCGCGCCAGCGCTACTGGGGCTGCCCGATTCCGCTGATCCACTGCGACACCTGCGGCACCGTGCCGGTGCCCGACGAGCAGTTGCCGGTCAAGCTGCCCGAAGACTGCGTGCCCGACGGCTCCGGCAACCCGCTGGCGAAGCGCGCCGATTTCGTCGACTGCGCCTGCCCGAAGTGCGGCAAGCCGGCCAGGCGCGAAACCGACACGATGGACACCTTCGTCGACTCGAGCTGGTACTACGCGCGCTACGGCATCGATGCCGCGACGCGCGCGGCCAACGACAAGATGGTCGATGCCGGCACGCGCTACTGGATGCCCGTCGACCAGTACATCGGCGGCATCGAGCACGCCATCCTGCACCTGCTGTACTCGCGCTTCTGGACCAAGGTGATGCGCGACCTCGGCCTGGTCAGCTGCGACGAGCCCTTCGCCAACCTGCTGACGCAGGGCATGGTGCTCAACCACATCTTTTCGCGCCGCACCGGGAAGGGCGGCATCGAGTATTTCGCGCCCGAGGAAGTCGACCTGGTGCGCAACGAGGCCGGCCACGTCACCGGCGCGACCTCGAAGGCCGATGGCCGGCCGGTCGATTACGGCGGCATCGGCACCATGTCGAAGTCCAAGCGCAACGGCGTCGACCCGCAGGCCCTGATCGTGCAGTACGGCGCCGACACCGCGCGTTTCTTCATGATGTTCGCCAGCCCGCCGGAGCAGACGCTGGAATGGTCGGACTCGGGCGTGGAGGGCAGCTACCGCTTTCTCAAGCGGCTGTGGAACTACTGCGCGAGGTTCGACGATCCGGGGCCGGAGATGGCCGACCGGCTGGCCAAGGCCACGCGCTTTGAAATTCATTCCGTCCTGAAGCAGGCCAATTACGATTTCGCCAAGCACCAGTTCAATACCGTCGCCTCGGCAGCGATGAAGATCCTCAATGCGCTGGACAGGTTTGAGGGCGGCAGGAATGCGGTGACCGAGGAAGGCCTCTCGATCCTGCTGCGCCTGCTTTCCCCGATCACGCCCCACATCTGCCATCATCTTTGGCGGGAACTGGGCTTCGGCGACGACATCCTGCATGCCTCCTGGCCGGAGCCGATCGAGGCGGCGCTGCTGCAGGACGAGATCGAGCTGGTGCTGCAGATCAATGGCAAACTGCGGGGATCGGCCAGGGTGCCGGCGGGGGCGACGCAGGAGCAAATCGAGCAGCATGCCCTGGAATCTGAAGTTGCGAAGAAATACATGGAAGGCAAGCCGGCAAAGAAAGTGATCGTCGTGCCCGGCCGGCTGGTCAATATCGTCCTCTGAGCGGAGCCGAACATGCGCAAGTTGCTTCCCGTCCTGCTGGCCCTGCTGCTCACCGCCTGCGGCTTCCAGTTGCGCGGCTCACAGCCGCTGCCCTTTTCCAGCCTGTATATCGCTACGGGCGAAGGTTCGGAAATGGGGGCCGCGCTGAGGCGCAACATCCGCGCCGTCGGCAGCACCCAGCTGCCGGCAACCCCCCAGGAGGCCCAGGCCATCTTCACCGTCATTGGCGAAGCGCGCGAAAAAAGCATCCTCAGCCTCTCTGGCGCCGGCCGCGTGCGCGAATTCCAGCTGCGCTACCGCTTCGCCTATCGCGTGCACGACCTGAAGGGTCGCGAATTCGTCCCGCCGACGGAAATCGTCCTGGTGCGCGACATCAGCTTCAGCGACGAGCAGGTGCTGGCCAAGGAGTACGAGGAAGGCCTGCTGTATCGCGACATGCAGAACGACATGGTGCAACAGGTGATGCGCCGCCTCGCCGCCGCGAAAATCGAAGGCTGAGCCGGGCCGGGCCCGCCATGCAGCTGCGCGCCGACCAGCTCGCCTCCCATCTCGCCAAGACGCTCTCGCCGCTCTACGTCCTGCACGGCGACGAGCCGCTGCTGGTGATCGAGGCCGGCGATGCCATCCGCCGCGTCGCCCGTGAAAAGGGCTACACCGAACGCGAAGTGCTGGTCACCGGCCCGGGCTTCAAGTGGGACACCCTGATGCTGGCCGCCGGCAACCTGTCATTGTTCGGCGGCAACAAGCTGGTCGACCTGCGCATTCCCAACGGCAAGCCCGGGCGTGACGGCGGCGAGGCGCTGCAGCGCTACTGCGGGCGCCTGTCCGACGGCGTGCTGACGCTGGTCACCCTGCCGCAGCTCGACTGGGCGGCGCGCAAGACATCCTGGTTCAATGCCCTGGCTCAGGCCGGCGTGGCGATCGAACTGAACGCCCCCGGCCTCGCCGAACTGCCCGACTGGATCGCCCTGCGCCTGGCGCGCCAGCAGCAGAAGGCCGAACGCGCCGCCCTCGAGTTCATAGCCGCACATGTCGAGGGCAACCTCCTCGCCGCCCACCAGGAAATCCAGAAGCTCGGCCTGCTGCACCCGCCCGGCGACCTGAGCCTGGCGCAGGTCGAGGATGCGGTCCTGAATGTGGCGCGCTATGATGTCGACAAGCTGCGCGCCGCCCTGCTCGAAGGCGACGCTGCCCGCTGCGCCCGCCTGCTGGAGGGCCTGCGCGGGGAAGACGTGGCGCCGCCGCTGCTGCTGTGGGCCTTCGCCAGCGAGATCCGCACGCTGGCGGCGCTGCGAACCGCCCAGGATGAAGGCCGTCCGCTCGCTGCGGCGCTGCGCGCCGAGCGCGTCTTCGACGACCGCCGCGCCGCCGCCCTGCAGCGCGCCCTGCCGCGGCTGCGCCAGCCGCAGCTGCGCGCCGCCCTGCTCGCCGCAGCGCGCATCGACCGCATGATCAAGGGCCTGGTGCAGGGCGATATATGGGACGAATTTCTCCAGCTGGCGTTGCGGCTGGCAAGGAAGCCGACATGAAACAGGAACAGATGAACATCAAGGACTACATGCAGGCCGTCGGCCGCC
>CAJPFL010000099.1 GCA_905339315.1 Rhodocyclaceae bacterium | reverse complement strand
TTCGACGCGGTCGACCAGTTCGAGCGGGGTGTTGTTCACCCAGGCATCGACGTCGGCCGGGGTGCCGGGGCAGTTGCTCACCAGCATCAGCATCTCGCCGGACTGCATGCCGTCGAGGACCTTTTTCGCCTCGAGGATCGGGCCGGGGCAGGTGGCGCCGCGCATGTCGAGGGTGACATTGGCCTTCGGCGCCGCTTTCCTGCCGCCGCCGCGGGTGATGAGGTAGGCGGTGCGGCCGCCCTCGAGCTTTTCAGTGGTCGTGACTTCGTTGCCGGTGTGTCGCGCCCAGGCAAGCAGGTCGTCGGGCGTGCCGGGGCAGTCCGAGATCAGCAGCATGGTCTGGCCGATTTCCATGTCGTCCACGATCTTCTTGGCGCCGATCAGCGGCGCCGGGCAGGACAGGCCGCTCATGTCCAGGGTGACTGCGGGTTTCGTGCTCATGTCGCCTCCGAATATTCAATAATGGTCGTTTGTTCCTAGTCGGTGCCGACGGCGACCACCGACTTGTGCGGAATGAAGATGCCGCAGCCGAGCTTGCGCCCCTCGCCCAGGCCGCTTGCCTGCACGGCCAGCGACTGCGCCGGCGTCAGGCCGTGCAGCAGCAGGCTGAAGCCGTGCAGCCTGCCCTCGGGCGTGCTGGCGGCATGCGCCTTGCCGGTGATCATCGTCTCCGGCAGCCCCTCCGCCTTCAGCAGCGCCGCCGCCCGGCGCAGGAACTCGGCTTCGTCCTCGGCTCCGGTGCTGACGAAGTGCGAGTACACCGTGGCATACGGCATCAGCGGACGCTGCCGGCCCGGCCCGACTTCCAGGCCGCTGCCCAGCGCCAGCCGGGTGCCCGTCAGGGACAGTGCCTGCCCGGCCCGTGCCGCCGTCACCCGCAGGATCAGGCGCGCCCGCTTGCCGAGGAACAGTCCGCCGTCGCTGGCGGTGGTGCCGTGCAGGGGATGCACCCCGGCGGCGGCGTCTTCCTCGAGCCAGTCGAGTTCCTCCGCCAGCGCGCGAAACAGCGCATAGCCGTAATCGCGCGGCAGGCACTCGCAGCGGACTTCAAAGCTGACATCGACGGTGCTCATGCCTGCCTTTTCGCCCAGTCCTGCATCGCCTGGCCCCAGCGGGCCGCCGTCTGGGCGTCTATATCGAATATGGTAAAGCGCTTCTTCTCGCGGATGCGCAGCCGGAGCATGGGCGTGCCGCCGGCAAGGTATTCGACCTGCTGCAACTCGACCTCCTGCCCCCAGATCGGGGCGGTGAACCTGTCCAGCGTGGTAAGTTTTTCCTTGTCGTCCATGCTTGTGGCGCCGGGCGGCGCTATATTAGTGTCCGGTGGAATATGCCTTTCGCCACCCTCCCCGCCTATCACCGCCATGGCGTGCCGCGGCATACTCCTTTCGGGTAGGTTTCGCCTACCCCCACGGAAGGGGGGCGATACCCTGCGGGAGGTATAGGACATCGCAGTGCAACATGCGTAATATCAGCGCCAACTTATACAAGACTTGTCTGACCCCAGCAGCACCGACAAACCTTAGCACCGGAGACAAAATCATGGCGAAGAAACCCCACGATACGCCCAACCTCGACCAGCTGGAATCGGGCCCCTGGCCCAGCTTCGTCACCGGCCTGAAGCGCCTGGCGAAGGACAAGGATGGCATGACCGACCTGCTCGGCCACCTCGAGCACTCCTACCAGACCCGCAAGGGCTACTGGAAGGGCGGCACGGTCGGCGTCTTCGGCTACGGCGGCGGCGTCATCCCCCGCTTCACCGAGATCAAGGACGACAAGGAACAGCCGGTCTTCAAGGATGCGGCCGAATTCCACACCCTACGCATCATGCCGCCGGCGGGCATGCACTACAACACCGACATCCTGCGCAAGTTCTGCGACATCTGGGAGAAGCACGGCTCCGGCCTGATCGCCTTCCATGGCCAGTCCGGCGACATCATGTTCCAGGGCAGCACCACCGAGAACGTGCAGAAGGCCTTCGACGAGATCAACGAGCTCGGCTTCGACCTCGGCGGCGCCGGCCCTGCCGTGCGCACCTCGATGGCCTGCGTCGGCCACGCCCGCTGCGAGCAGTCCTGCTACGACGAGGGCAAGGGCCTGCGCACCATCATCAACGCCTTCCTCGACGACATCCACCGCCCGGCCCTGCCCTACAAGTTCAAGTTCAAGTTCTCCGGCTGCCCGAACGACTGCATGAATTCCATACAGCGCTCGGACATGGCGATCATCGGCACCTGGCGCGACAACATCCAGACCGACGAGGCGCTGGCGAAGAAGTGGTTCGCCAAGCACGGCATGAACGAGCTGGTGAACGACGTCGTCGGCATGTGCCCGACGCGCGCCATCCAGCTGAAGGAGATCAAGGCCGTC